>JBOIAZ010000067.1:0-24063 GCA_050739175.1 Gammaproteobacteria bacterium | reverse complement strand
CGAAGCCATCCGCCTCGGCCGGCTGCTGTTGGAACTTTTGCCGGAGCCTGAAGCGACAGGATTGCTGGCGCTGATGCTCCTGCAGGAATCCCGCCGTGCCGCGCGCAGCACGCCGGACGGCGAGCTGGTGGTGCTCGAAGACCAGGACCGCGCGCTCTGGAACCGCGAACAGATTGCCGAGGGATTGGGGCTGGTGGATCGCGCCTTCGCCTCACGGCGCATTGAGTCTTATACGCTGCAGGCGGCGATTGCGGCGGAGCATGCACGTGCGAAGAGCACCGCCGCCACCGAATGGAACCGGATTGTGCAGTTGTACGACTCGCTGAACGAGTTGCGTCCTTCGCCGGTGGTGGAATTGAATCGTGCCGTGGCAGTTGCCATGCGCGACGGCCCTGCGGCGGGGTTGGCCCTCGTTGATGTCCTGCTGGCGCGCGGCGAACTCGCCGATTACCACTTGGCGCACGCGGTCCGCGCCGATCTCTGCCGGCGGCTGGGGAAAACGGCGGAAGCCCGCAATGCCTACCGCCAGGCCTTAGCCCTTGCGCGCCAGGAGCCGGAGCGGCGTTTCCTCGAACGGCGGCTGGTGGAACTGGCATCTCCGCCCCTATAGAAAATCCTCCCCTACCCTCCTTTTTCAAAGGAGGGGGGTTGGAGATGCCGTCCATGTCAGGAAAATTTTTCCAGGATGGTTCTGAGCCACATGTCGAAAATCCGTGGTGCCGTTCGACCATGGGGTAAGAGCGCTCTAAACGCTCCGGAGGAAACATGAAGTACCTGTGCCTGGTTTATCTCGACGAAAAGCGGCTGGAGGAGGTTCCCGACGCCGAATGTGTGGCTTTTGACGCGGGACTGCGGATTGACGGCCGCTGCCTCGCCTCCGAGGCGTTGCAATCGGTGACTACCGCCACCACCGTACGGGTACGCAACGGCCAGGTGGCGGTCACCGACGGGCCGTTCGCCGAGACCAAGGAGCAGTTGGCCGGGTTCTACATGATCGAGGCCCGGGACCTGAACGAGGCCATCCGGACCGCGGCCAAGATTCCGCCGGCGCGCGTCGGCAGCATCGAGGTGCGGCCCATCCGGCCGATCCGCGAAACCGTCGCGGCCGCTGAGGCGCAGCAGAAACACTAATCCATTCACTACTTGAAGGAGAGACTGCAATGCGTGTCATGGTCATAGTAAAAGCGAGCAAAGAATCCGAAGCCGTCGCCATACCCAAGCGCGCGGACCTGGAAGCCATGGGTAAGTTCAATGAAGAGCTGGTCAAAGCCGGCGTAATGCTGGCTGCGGACGGCTTGCATCCCAGTTCCAAAGGCAAGCGCATACGCTTCGAAGACACGAAGCGCACCGTGATTGATGGCCCTTTCGCGGAAACCAAGGAGCTGATCGCCGGCTTCTGGCTTTGGCGAGTGAAGTCTATGCAGGAAGCGGTGGATTGGCTCAAGCGTGCGCCTTTCGATGGCGGTACCGAAGTCGAGATCCGCCCGGTGTTCGAGGCCGAAGATTTCGATGACTAATTCACGCCGGAGATGCGTGAGCGCGATGTGCGCATGCGCACCGAAGCCGAACCGCTTGCCAAGAATCCGGAGCGTTAACTCCCTACACACAATCAGGAGAGCAACATGCAAGTCCAAGTCTATGTCAAGTTAGTGCGTATGACCAAGACTCGCCTCTAAGAACGACAGGAGTGTTTCCATGAGAAGGCTCATCGCATCTACGTTCGCATCGTTTGACGGCGTCATGCAAGCACCTGGCGGACCGGAAGAAGACCCGACTGGCGGTTTTACCCTTGGCGGTTGGATGTTCAGCTACGCGGACGAAAGCATGGACATCTCAGCATCCGGTTTCGACGGCAAGGATCGCGAGCTGGTGCTCGGGCGCAGGACCTATGAGATATTCGAGGCGTATTGGCCTTATCAGCCGGATGACCACCCGATTGCGAAGACGCTAAATGCAGCGAAAAAGTACGTTGCTTCGCGCACGTTGACGATGCTCCATTGGAACAACTCGACCCTGCTCCACGGCGATGTCGTCTCGGCAATCATCGCGCTCAAGGCCCAGCCGGGCCCCGACCTGCAGATGATTGGCAGCGGCAATTTGATTCAAACGCTCCAAGCCGTCTCACTGATAGACGAGTACAACGTGTGGACTTTTCCAGTGGTGCTTGGGCGGGGCAAGCGCCTCTTCAGCGAGGCCGCCAAGCCATCCGCGCTGCTGCTCGTTCGCTCTCAGGTTTCGAGCACCGGCGTTGTGATGAGTACCTATGTACCAGGCGGCGATATTCAGCCCGGCTCGTTCGCGAGTGCCGAGCCGAGTGAGAAGGAGTTGGCTCGACGCAAAAAGATGGCGAATGAGATGTGGTGATGTGAAAAGGACAGTGTGCGCTAACCGGCTGATCCGCGAAACCATCGCGGCGAGCAGGCCAGGAACAAACGCTGAATTCATCTATCACTTACAGGAGAGACTGCGATGCGTGTCATGGTAATGGTCAAAGCCAGCAAGAACTCCGAAGCCGGCGTCATGCCCAAGCGAGAACTGCTGGCAGCGATGGGCAAGTTCAACGAGGAACTGGTGAAGGCAGGCATCATGCTGGGCGGAGACGGGCTTCACCCCAGCAACAAGGGCAAGCGCGTACGCTTCTCTGGCGAAAAAAGAACCGTCATTGATGGTCCGTTTTCCGAAACCAAGGAATTGGTCGCCGGCTTCTGGATATGGCGGGTAAAGTCCATGGACGAAGCCATCGCCTGGGTCAGGCGCTGCCCCGCTCCGATGCCGGGGGAAGAATCCGAGATCGAGATCCGCCCGGTATTCGAGGCCGAAGATTTCGGTGAGGAATTCACGCCAGAGCTGCGCGAGCAGGAAGCACGTGTGTGGGCCGAGGCCGAGAAGCTCGCCAAGAATCCGAAGCGTTAAATTGGTCAATCAACCCGGAGATCAACATGCAAATCCGACCGTTCCTGTTCTTCAACGGCCGCTGCGAAGAAGCCGTGGAGTTTTATAAAAAGACGCTCGGCGCCAAGCAAGGGAGACTCATGCGGTACAAGGACAGTCCGGAATCACCGCCGCCCGGCAGAGTGCCGCCCGGCTATGACAACAAAGTGATATTCACCGAGCTGCAGGTCGGCGATACCATGGTGAATGCCTGCGATGACGCTACCCAAACCATTACTGGTTTTCAGGGTTTTCGCCTGTCGCTCAGCGTGGCGAGCGAGGCAGAAGCCAAACGCGTGTTTGCCGCATTGGCCAACGGTGGGGAAGTGAACATGCCGCTCGCAAAAACCTTCTTTTCGCCCTGTTTCGGCATGCTCAAGGACCGCTTCGGCGTGGGCTGGATGGTCATCGTGCCAGCCGAGCGCTAATCTGCGAGCAATCCGAAACTCAACCGGAGAAGCACTTATGCAGTATGCCAATGAAACTGTCCCCGCATCGAGAACCATGCTCTGGACCGGCCGCGTCATCGTGATCTTGGCTACGCTGTTTTTCCTGTTTGACGCCGCTATGAAATTGTTCATGCCGGCATTGGTGGTCAAGGCGACCGGATGGCACGCAGGCGTGGTGATCGGTCTCGGCATTGTGCTGCTGATCAGCACCGTGCTCTACGCCGTTCCGCGTACCTCGGCGCTGGGTGCCATTTTGATTACCGGCTATCTGGGCGGTGCGGTCGCGACCAATTTATTCCTGAAGTCGCCAATTTATTTCAACTGCCTGGCTGTGATTTACGGCGTTTTGCTGTGGGGCGGATTGTTTCTACGCGATTCGCAATTGCGGGGGATTCTGCCCGTACAACGTTGAATATGGAATTGTTCACGGTTTTTTGACACTTCATGGGAGATATGGAAATGGAAATGCAAAAGATTACCCCCTGTCTGTGGTTCAACAACGGTGAGGCAGAGGAGGCCGCGCGCTTTTACGCCGGCATCTTCAAGAACTCAAAAATCGGCAAGATCCTGCGCTACGGCGCGGAAGCTGGGAAGCAGCTGGGTGTGCCAGAAGACATGGTGCTGACCGTGGAATTCACACTCGACGGCCAGAATTTCACCGCACTCAACGGCGGCGGCGAGATGCAATTCAAGTTTACCGAAGCGGTGTCTTTCCAAGTGTTCTGTGACACCCAGAAGGAGCTGGATCATTACTGGGGAAAGCTCGGCACGGGCGGCGATCCCAAGGCCCAAATGTGCGGCTGGCTCAAGGACAAATACGGCCTGTCCTGGCAGATCGTGCCTACGGTGTTGGACAAACTACTTACCGATCCCGATGCGGCGAAGGCCGCGCGCGCGATGCGCGCGATGATGCAGATGAAGAAACTTGACATCGCCGAACTGGAACGGGCTTATCGCGGCCAAGAGTGAGTCATGTCGAAACTCCGTGTACAAAGCTTTGCGGTTTCCCTGGACGGCTACGGCGCCGGGCCGGACCAGGATCTTGAGAATCCGCTGGGTGTCGGCGGTCCCGAGCTGATGGAGTGGTTCTTCCACACGCGCCTGTGGCGGAAGATGCAAGGCCAGGACGGCGGCGAGACCGGCACGGACAACGCCATTGCGGAACAAGGATTCGCCGGCATTGGCGCCTGGATTCTCGGGCGCAACATGTTCGGCCCCATCCGTGGTTCATGGCCGGATGAAAGTTGGCGGGGCTGGTGGGGCGAGGAGCCGCCGTATCACACGCAGGTGTTCGTGCTTACGCATTACCCGCGTGCACCGCTCAAGATGGCGGGCGGCACCGAGTTTCATTTTGTCACTGCAGGTATCCACGCCGCTTTGCAGCAGGCGAGAGCGGCGGCCGGTGGCCGTGACGTGCGCCTCGGCGGCGGCGTGGCCACGGTGCGGCAATATTTGCAGGCCGGGCTGATTGACGAGTTGCACCTCGCCGTGCGGCCGGTATTGCTCGGCACCGGTGAGAACCTTTTCAACGGCCTTGATATGCGCGCTTTGGGTTACGAGTGTGTGAAGCAAGTCGCGGGCGAACGCGCCACCCACGTCTTTTTGCGCAAGCGCGCGCAGATGTAACCAGGCAATCAGCCACAGGAGAAGTCATGAGTTACGTAGATGGATTTGTGTTGCCGATACCGAAAAAGCAACTGCCGGCCTACCGCCGGATGGCGCGCAGGGCGGGACGGGTCTGGCGCGAACATGGCGCCGTGCAATACGTCGAGTGTCTGGCCGACGACGTGAAACCGGGCAAGCTGACTTCATTCCCGCAGGCGGTGAAACTGAAGCGCGGCGAAATCGTGGTGTTCTCGTGGATCGTGTACAAGTCGCGCGCTCAGCGCGACCGCATCCTCAAGAAAGTCATGTCTGATCCGCGTCTCGCCGACATGATGGACCCGAAGAAGCTGCCTTTCGACGGCAGGCGCATGTTCTGGGGCGGGTTCAAGCCAATGATCTCTCTTTAGACTGCGGAACAAACAACTTCTGAGCGATGCAAAGACGAATCATCACCTTCCCCTCTCCTTAAGGGAGAGGGGAAGGTGAGGGTGTTCGTTAGAGAGTTAAGGAATGCAGATGGAAAGTAATATTGTCAAAACCGGCACGGCGCCATCGTTGCTTCGCGACCATCGCTGGCTGGCGTTCGGCGTGCTGTGCCTGGGCGCACTCATGATTGTGCTTGATGTCACGATCGTGAACGTGGCGCTGCCTTCCATCCGTGAGGCCCTGGGCTTCAGCGAAACCTCGCTCGCCTGGGTGGTGAATGCCTATCTGCTCACTTTTGGCGGCTGCCTGCTGCTCGGCGGCCGGTTGGGCGATCTCTACGGCCATCGCCGGGTGTTTGTCATCGGCCTTGCGGGATTCACGCTGGCTTCGCTGGCCTGCGGCCTGTCGGATTCGCAGGGTTTGCTGGTTTTGGCGCGCGCAGTGCAGGGCATCGGCGGCGCGGTGGTGAACGCCGTGGCGCTGTCGTTGATGATGAGCCTGTTCACCGAGCCCGCGGAGCGTGCCAAAGCCATGGGCGTGTTCGGTTTCGTGTGTGCGGGCGGCGGCAGCGTTGGTGTGTTGCTGGGCGGGCTGTTGACCGGCGCGCTCAGTTGGCACTGGATTTTCCTGGTCAACGTGCCGGTCGGCGCGTTGGTAATCGCGCTCACGCTCAAATGGCTGCCGGCCGCGC
Organism: Gammaproteobacteria bacterium; assembly: GCA_050739175.1. GTDB lineage: Bacteria > Pseudomonadota > Gammaproteobacteria > Natronospirales > REEB76 > REEB76. The sequence goes on along the minus strand of JBOIAZ010000067.1, from coordinate 17,961 downwards.
GTGGCGACAGCGCTCACCGGCATCTCGACATCGGCGGCGCGATCACGGTGACAGCCGCGCTGCTGCTTGCGGTGTACGCGGTGGTGAACGGCAATACCGCCGGCTGGACATCGGCCCGCACGCTTGGCCTGCTGGCCGCGGCACTGGTGCTGTTCGCGGTGTTTCTTGCCATCGAGTCGCGGGTACGCGCACCGCTCATGCCGCTCAAACTGTTCCGGCTGCGCAATCTGGCGACCGCCAACGTCGTCGGAGTACTGTGGGCGGCGGCCATGTTCGCCTGGTTCTTCCTTTCCGCCCTGTATATGCAACTGGTGCTGAAATACACGCCCATGCAGGTGGGGCTGGCGTTTCTCCCGGCCAACGTCATCATGGCCGTGTTTTCTGTGGGCCTGTCCGCCAAACTCGTGATGCGTTTCGGTTACCGCGCGCCGCTGGCGACAGGGCTGGGGTTCGCGGCCATCGGCCTGTTGCTGTTTGCACGCGCATCTCTGCATGGCGGATTCCTGGTGGACGTGCTGCCCGGAATGACGCTGCTCGGCATCGGCGCGGGCATCGCCTTCAATCCGGTGCTGATGGCGGCCATGAATGACGTCGCGCCGGACGAATCGGGCCTGGCATCGGGGATTGTGAACACTGCGTTCATGATGGGCGGCGCTCTGGGTCTGGCGGTGCTGGCAAGCATCGCGAGCGCGCGGACGTCCGCTCTGCTGTCGTCCGGGCATGCCCAACTGCTTGCGCTCAACGGCGGTTATCACCTGGCGTTCTTTGCGGGGGCCTGTTTTGCGGCGCTGGCGGCAGGGGTGGGCGCAATCTGGCTGCGTGGCAGAACCGCGATCACGCCACAGGATGCGGAGCCCGTCGAACCGTAAGCGGTCGGCAGTGCGTCTTCGGCTGGCAACTTACGCGCGGCGCAAATCCGAGATATCAATCACCGCCTGCTGCTCCACCAGTTCGCGTAGCGTACTGTTGCCGAGTGCGGTTTCAATCGCGTGGTCCAGGCGACTGACTACGGTATCCACGGCCGGCACGCTCTTCAGGTAAATATCCACGTCCTCGGCGCCCGAAGGATTCAGGCGCATGGCGTTGACGATATCCTGCAGCGCGATGGTGCCCATGTCGCGTCCGGGCAGGTAGCGGCGGATGCGGCCGGAAATCAGGATCAGCAGGCCGTTTTCACGCAGCCGTCCGAGCACGTCCAGTACCGACTCCGTGGGCACGCGCAGGCGCCGCGCAAGTTCCTCGCGCGACCACGGTTGCTTGCTGTCGTGGTAGCTGCGGCCGATGAGGTACATGATGTGCAAGGCCAGGCGCTCGAGCGTGCGGCCGCCCACGTCGTCGCGGCCGCGGCGTCGTACCAGCTCCGGATTCTGCACGTAGAACGCCACCTGTGCCCCCACGAACAGGATCACCCAGCACAGATAAATCCACGCCATGAACATCACCAGGATGGCGAAGCCTGAATAGATGAGCGTGAGACGCGTGGACGAAACCGTGAGCGCGGCGAACGCCCAGCCGGCGAATTCCCACAGGATGCCGGCGAAGATGCCGCCGTACAGCGCGGCGCGGAATTGCACGTGGGTGTGCGGCACGAAGGCATTGACGAACGTGAACGCCGCGATCACCATCAGATACGGCACGACCTTGGTGGCGAACAGCAGCAGGTGGCCGGCGCCGCCGAGCGCCACGATGTGCTGCATCACCGTGTGGCTGCTGACCGTGGCGGTGATGCCGAAAGCCACGACCACCAGCAATGGGGCGATGAGAATCACGCCCAGATAGTGACTGAAGCGCTCGCCCAGGGTGCGCACTTCGCGTACCTGCCACACGTAGTTCAGGCCGGATTCGACTTTCTGCACCAGCGCGACCACCGCGTATATCAGCACCAGCAGGCCGATGATGCCGAGGACGCCGGCACGCACGTGGTCCACGAAGTTGATGATGCGCCCGGAAAGCAATTCGCCCTTTTCTCCGAGCGGCGACAGGAAATCGAACAGCAGCGGTTCCAGGTTGTCCTGCACGCCCAGGCCCTTGAGCACCGCGAACACGAACGCCAGCAGCGGCACGATCGCGAGCAGCGTGGTGTACACCAGACTCATGGCGCGCAGCGTGATGTCGCCGCTGGCAAAATCCTGCACCAGCACCTGCAGCACGCGCAGCCAGAAGATCAGCATGCGTTTGTGCGCCGGCATGGCGTGCAGGTCGCCGTGCCAGATATAGCGGTCAAAAGAGTGGGCGATACCCTTCAGCACGCGCGATTCCCCATATCCGGAGTGCTCAATTCTAGCTGCATTCAGCCCGCTGCCACGGGTTACAGCTCCAGGCTGAGTGGCGCTTCGTCGAGCAGTGCGAGCTGTTCGCGCAGGCTCTGGATGTGCTCTTCCCAGTAGCGCGGGGCATTGAACCAGGGGAAGGCGCGCGGGAAGGCCGGATCGCTCCAGCGGCGCGCGATCCAGGCGGCGTAATGCAACATGCGCAGCGCGCGCAAGGCTTCGATCAGCCAGAGTTCCGCGGGATTGAAGTCGGCAAACTGCCGATAACCCTCCAGCACGTGGCCGAGCTGTTGCTGCATGTCGGCGCGCGTGCCGGCGAGCAGCATCCACAGGTCCTGCACGGCGGGACCCGTGGCGCAATCGTCGAGGTCCACGAAGTGCGGACCCGCATCGGTCCACAGCAGGTTGCCGGGATGACAATCGCCGTGCAGCCGGATGCGCAGAAAATCTCCGGCGCGCTCAAAACTGCGCGCCACGCCGGCCAGCAACAGATCGGCCACTTCGCGGTAGCGCGCCACCAGTTCCGGCGGCAGAAAACCGCTTTGCAGGATGAATTCCCGCGGCCCGCGGCCCAGCGTTTCGATGTCAATCTGCGCGCGCTGCTGAAAATGTCCGGCCGCGCCGACCGCGTGGATGCGGCCGATGAAACGCCCGAGCCATTCGAGCTGTTCCGGCCGTTCCAGATCCGGCGCCCGCCCGCCCTGACGCGGGAACAGCGCGAAGCGGTAACCGGCGTGGCGCAGGAGCGTCGTGCCCCCCGCATCCGCAAGCGGCGTCACCACGGGAACTTCCGCGTCAGCCAATTCCCGACTGAAAGCGTGCTCTTCCAGAATGGCCGCATCGGACCAGCGGCCGGGACGGTAGAACTTGGCGACCAGCGGTGCGCCGTTCTCGATGCCGACCTGATAGACGCGGTTCTCGTAACTGTTGAGCGCGAGCAGCCGTCCGTCGCTCAGCCGCCCGGTGGTTTCGACTGCGGCGAGAATCACGTCGGGCGTGAGATTCGAGTACGGTGTTTCGGGTGCGGCTTCGTTCACGCGCGCAGTGTAGCGGAAGGCTGCCGCGCATCGCATCCATATCATGGAATTCAGGCATCAGCCGGGATAAGCGTAACGTTTCGATATTATTGATTGTGGGAGCGACGGTCCGCGTCGCGATTCAGAATCATCGCGGCGTATAACGCCGCTCCCGCAGTCGGCAGGAATCGTGGCTGTAATCGGCTCCTGCTGCAACCTCAAGTTGGCGTGGCGTTGCGGTGATGGTTCGAAACACGGTTCGCGGGCAACGCCATGCGCCATCCGGACAGGGTAACTGGCCGGGATGGTTCAGCCGTGGTACCGCGGCTAATCCTGGTAGTCCTCGTTTCCGGGAGTGGGCACCGGTTTCAGCTTTGCGATCGCGGCCTGGTTCTCGAACTTCAATGTGTAGAAGCCTCCGTGGCTGGAGGTGACCCAGAGGTAGAGCTGGCCATGCTGCCACACAAAGCGGCTGTGCGCCTTCGACCACGCAAAGTTGATCGGGGGACTGACCCGCTGGAAGCTGTTCAGCAGTGAGCCCGGATCGATTTCAACCGGATTGGGTGGCGCGGGGCCTACGAAATACGCGATTTCCCGCGGCCGCTCCGGGTCGTGAATGTCGAACACCCGTATGCCCGCCTGATGACTGGAACAGGCCAGCAGCGTCGCATCGCGGGGATTGTCGAAGCTACAGTCGTGCACGCTGTAGCCGTAGCCGCCCATCTTGGCCGTGATGTCGTTCTCCGTGAGCTGGCAGTTCTTTGGGTCATCCACGCCGATCATGAGCTGGGCGACAAGCTTGGGCTTTTTCAGGTCGCTGATGTCAATGAGTCGCTCGAATCCGTTGGGCGGCAGCCCCGCCTGACAGGCTGCGACCGCACTTTGGGGATAACTGCAGCCGCCCGATCCGCACTCATCGCCGACACCGAGATACGGTTTTCCGCGGATGAACGCCAAGTCGGGCTCGATGGCGATGGTGCCGTTCACCCAATACAGCGAGCTGATGACCTGGATGACGGGATGCGGGCGGCGCTCCTGTACCTGGCTGACATCATAGATGACCAGTCCATTGCCCGACTGGTAGTCGCCGGGATGGAGCATGCGGCCCACCACGCCACAGAACAGCAGTGTGCCGGGCGGATGGCCGTCCAGCGTGAACTGATTGAGCGAAATCCGATGACAGATCTGGTCGGCGTCGGCGCCGCCCGCCTGCTTGTCCGGAAAGCCCCAATCGAGGATTTCCCGCGGCTGCGTCGGGTCGGTCACGTCAATGGCGTACAGGCGGCGTTTGCTGAACGAGGCAAGCCAATAGATTTTGCCGTCGGGGGCGAAATTTCCGGCGTGCGCGGCGAGGTTTGGATCCGGCAGCTGCACACTGGACAAGAGCCGCGGGCGGGAGCAGTGGGAGAGATCGTAGAAGGAGACCGCGGGTTGCGGTCCGTCGCCCGTCCAGCTCTCGGCGCTGCCCAGGAGCGCGCGCTTGGGATTGACCGCCCCGTCCTCCCAGTCATACAGCGTGGCGGGATCATCCAGGTGGGTGACATACCTGGGCGCACGCGGATTCGACACATCCAGCACCTGAATACCCGGGTTGAGGAGCGGCGGTACTCCCTGCTGACCGGCTTCGTAACCGTTGGTCGTGACGTAGGCACAATGGCCGTACCACATCAGTTGGTGGCCGGCACCCTGCCCCTGATATTCGCCGACGACGGTGAGATTGCAGTTGTAGGGTTTGGTGGAAGCCCCGTTGGCGCGCTCGGCCGCCGTGAGCTGGCCGTCCACCCCGGTCTCAATGCGATCTCCCGCCTGACAGACGGGCGCGGGTACGGGGCCCAGAAAGATGGACTGCGCCTGCACTTTCATGGGAATGGCCGCCGCCAGCACCAGACTGCCTGCGACGACCGCCCATCCGAAATTTCGGCTCATTCGACACGGGTCATGCATGGCGCACCTCGCAGAATTTGAATTATCGTGTTTGGGCGCAGGCGGGGAGCCACCCTTTGCGGACAGATTATTGCGCCTCGCCTGCCAAAACGAAAGAAAAAATGCCAATCCGCGGGGGTGCCTGCGGATTTCGAGTTCCTCGGGTGGGTCAGCGGTCTGCACATCCTCTTTGACGGCGGGATCAGGAAATCCCCAAGCTCTGCCAGCGGATACGTTACCATCTTGTGGCCGAGTGTTGTGAGTTGCTGATGTCCGTCAATTATCCCGATCGCATCGTCTGTCTCACCGAGGAAACCACCGAGACGCTGTATCTGTTGGGCGAGCAGCGGTGCATTGCAGGCATTTCCGGCTTTACCGTGCGCCCGCCCGAAGCACGCAAAGAGAAACCCAAGGTTTCCGCGTTCACCAGCGCCAAGATTGAAAAGATCCTGGAGCTGAAACCGGATCTGGTGCTGGGCTTTTCGGATCTCCAGGCGGACATCGCAGCGGAGCTGGTGCGCCGCGGTATTGCCATGCATGTATTCAACCAGCGCACGGTGGCGGAAATCCTGCGCATGATTGTGATGCTCGGCGGCATGATCGGCTGCGCATCAAAGGCCGAAGCGCTCGCGGTACGACTGCAGCGAGGGCTGGATGATATTCGCAAGGCAGCGTCAAGCTTAGTGCGCCACCCACGGGTGTATTTCGAGGAATGGGACAACCCGCAAATTTCCTGCATTGCCTGGGTATCGGAACTGATCGGCATCGCCGGCGGCGCGGACGTTTTCCCGGAGTTGGCGCGGGAATCCTTGGGCAGGAACCGCATCGTCGCCGATCCGCAGGCGGTGGTGCAGCGTCAGCCGGACATCATTCTGGGTTCCTGGTGCGGCAAGAAATTCCGGCCTGAGCAGGTGGCGGCGCGTCCCGGCTGGGCGGAAATTCCGGCAGTTCGCGACGGCGAGCTGCACGAGGTGAAATCCTCGCTGATTCTGCAACCCGGCCCCGCGGCGCTCACCGACGGCGTAGCCGCCTTGCAGCAGATATTCAGCCGCTGGTCGCAGGCTCATAGCCGCTAGTCGCGCGACGTGCATCCTCCGCCCCGGCTTTTGGGAAACTCTTGGGCGCACGCCGGGGCAGGCGCGGGCGAAAGCGCTTCGATTTTGGGGATATGCGTGAAGAAAATACGCTGGGGCTTGAACATGTTCCGCAAGAAAAAGAAACCGCCGCCGCACGAAGTGCTGCTGTTGCTGCATCACTCGATGGTGCGCGACGTGGGCAAGTCGGTCTCGAACCTGCTCATCAATCTGCTCCTGGGGTTCATCGCGTCCCTGATGATGCAGCACCTGCACCAGGGTGCGTACGAGAGTTTCCAGAGTTATATCAGCGGCGCCATTAGCCCGGATATCCTGCTGGTGTTGACGCCGGTATCCATGATCCTGATCGGCGCCGAATTCCTGTTTCTGGCATTTGCGCCTTACGAAAAAGGCCGCGTGCCGAAGCCTTTCACCAGCCTGATCCTCGGCATCAAGGACTCGATCGTGGTGGTCTCGGGCCTGTCCATGGGCATGGCCTGCGCCTCGCTGCTGCGCAATCCCTACACCGCCTGGAGCGCGTTTCTGATTTCCATGTTCTATTTTATGATTGCGTTCTTTCTCGCGTTTTTGTGCTTTGCGCCGTTTTATGCCGAACTCAGAGGGCTTGGCAGCCGGCTGGCGTTCATCATCGTGGGCGCGGGCTTTCTGGTGCTGTCCGTCTATTACCCGTACTTCGTGGATCAGATGTCTTCGCTGGGCCCGTGGTTTTATCCCGCAGCTTTGCCCTGAAGAACAGGCCAATCGGCATACGCATCAATCCGTTTTGCAGACGGATGATTTCCGGTAGTGCTTTTGCGGGATGAAACGCAGCGCGCCGGCATCCCAATGATAGGTCTCGATCGGCAGCGCCTCGGTGGCGTCGGGCGCCTGGGCTTGTGAGCCATCTTTGAGGTACGGATAGGCGGCACGCACGCCGGTTATCTTGAGAGTTCGTCCACCCGCGCCGAAGTTCAGGGAGTAGATTTCGGAGATGAAACTTCTGGGCGTTGCACCCGAGGCGGGCACATTCATGCCCTGGTTGTAGTCGTGTTCCCAGAGCGAAATGATTTTGTTGTCCTTCAAGGCGGCGATCTGCACGACATCGTGAACGCAATCGCCGGTTTCCTTGTTGACATACACCAATATCACGCTTGCGCCCAATTCCGCCAGCACCGGGCCCGTTGCAAGCTTGCCGATGGCGCCGGTGGGCATGCCGTCCGCGGGCGTGCCGTCACAGCTCACCGCAAACAAGGCGCCGGATTCCGGCGACAGCCACGCCAGGCCCATCCAGTACACCGCCGGCCGGCCGGTGCGCAGGATCGAGATGGGGTGGTAGATGGCGGATTCATTCCGGCTGTAGCGCAGGGGCCTTCCCGGATGCGCGCGGTTGTACCAGGCGATCAAGGTCTGCGGCGCAGGCCGGTGACAGGGTTGCGCGGCGTGCGCCGGTGCCGCGTACCAGCCGCCGGCGCATAAGCACCACAGGGCGAAGGTGAATTTGGCAAGCGTATGCATGGCACGACTTGCGTGCGGCGCCGTCGCGCTTCACGCGGTCAGGCGCCGATAGGCTTCCTGATATTTTTCCGCGGTTTTGGCGATGACTTCGACAGGCAGATGCGGCCCCGGCGCCTTTTTGTTCCAGTCGAGCGTTTCCAGGTAATCGCGCACGTATTGCTTGTCGAAGGAAGGCGGGCTGATGCCGGGCTGGTAGCTGTCTACCGGCCAGAAACGCGAGGAATCCGGTGTCAGCGCCTCGTCAATGAGCGTGAGCCGGTTGTCTTCGTCCACCCCGAACTCGAATTTGGTGTCGGCGATGATGATGCCGCGTTTGCGCGCGTGTTCGGCCGCGTAGTTGTAGAGCTCGACCGCCTTGGCGCTGACCTGCTCGGCAAGCTTGTGTCCCAGGAATTTTTCGGCATCCGCGTAGGAGATGTTCTCGTCGTGCTGGCCTTTAGGCGCCTTAGTGGCGGGCGTGAACAGCGGCTGCGGCAATTTGTCCGCGAGTTTCAGGCCCGGGGGCAGTTCGATGCCGCAGACCGCGCTGGTTTTCCGGTAGTCCTTCCAGCCCGAGCCGATGAGATAACCGCGCACCACGGCCTCGATGGGCAGGGCCGTGAGCTTGCGCACCAGCATGGCGCGGTCCTGCAGCAGCGCCAGTTCCTCGCGCTTCTTGATGAGGTCGCTCAAGTCGAGATGCGCGAGGTGGTTGGGAATGATGTGGCGCGTGCGTTCAAACCAGAACGTCGAGATACCGGTGAGTACCGCGCCCTTGCCGGGGATGGGATCGGGCAGCACCACGTCGAAGGCCGAGAGGCGATCGCTGGTGACGATCAACAGGTGTTCGGGGCCGGCGTCGTAGATGTCGCGCACCTTGCCGCGGTGAATCAGCGGCAGGCTCTGCAAATGGGTCTCGAATACCACGGCCGGCATGCGTTGGCATCCTTACGGGTCGGGCGAGCAACAGGCCGGCTATCTTCCGCGAGCACGGCATGACTGTCCAGTCGCACACGGCGCTGCGGTTAGAATGGTCGCCCTTCAAAACGCGGGTTCGTCATGGGTTGGTGGGGCGCAATCATAGGTGCGGCACTGGGCTGGGTTGTGGGCGGTCCGTGGGGGGCGTTTATTGGCGCCGCCATCGGTCTGCTCCTCGCCAGCCGCAGCGTGCGCCTGCACGTGGTGGGCGGCAATCCGGTGCACGCGCAACAGGTGTTTTTCCGCGCCACTTTCCAGGTCATGGGGCACATCGCCAAGGCCGACGGGCGCGTGTCGGAGAACGAAATCCGCGCAGCGCGCACGGTCATGGCGCAGATGAATCTTTCCGCCGAGCAGCAACGCGCGGCCATGGAATTTTTCGGTCAGGGCAAGCAGCCGGAGTTTCCGCTGGACGCCGTGGTCAGCGAATTCCGCCAGGTCTGCGGCGGATATCCGGGGCTGGTAAGCATGTTCCTGCAGATCCAGATTGCAGCCGCGGTTGCGGATGGCGTCATGCATCCCGCAGACCAGGCGGTATTCAACCGCATTTGCGCGCTGCTCGGCATACCGCCCATCGTGCTGCGCCAGTACGAAGATTTTGCGCGCGCGCGCCCGCACTTCGGTGGCGGCGCAGCGCCTGCACGCGAGCGCGCTGATCATCTGGCCGCGGCCTACCAGACGCTGGGTGTCACCTCGGGGGCCAGTGATGAGGAGGTCAAGCGTGCCTACCGTCGGCTCATGAAGGAGAATCATCCCGATCGGCTCGTGGCCAAGGGCCTGCCGCCGGAGATGCTGGCGCTCGCCCAGGAGAAGGCCAAGCAGATCAATCTGGCGTACGAAGCAATCAAGAGCGCACGCAGCATGAAGTGAGCGGGTTGCGGTGGGACTCGCGCACAGATGAGGATTGGGGAGCAGGGCCATGTCGGACAAGACGCAGCATCCGCGCCTGACGCGGTTCACGCGCACACCGGATTTTGTTCCGGAATCGCGCTTCGGCTTTTGGTTCCTGGGCACCCGCACCTGGGAATGCGAGGTCGTGCGCGATGCGTTCGAACGGCTGGCGCCGCTGATTCGCAGGCCGCGCACACGCTATCCGGTGGTGCTGGATGCAGGCTGCGGCCAGGGTATGGCCTTCAGCCTGCTGCAGGAGCGCTTGCAGTCACGGCGCTTGATCGGTCTGGACAGGGATACCGGGGTTCTGGCGCGTGCCCGCCGCTTGACCGCGACGCGAGGCTTGCACGTGGAGTTGCTCAAGGGCGATTGTGCCGCGCTGCCCTTGCAGGATGCGTGTGTGGACCTGGTGTTCTGCCACCAGACTTTTCATCATCTGGTGCGCCAGGAGCGGGTACTGAGGGAATTTCACCGCGTACTCAAACCGGGCGGGGTGCTGCTGTTTGCCGAATCCACGATTGAATACATTGATACCTGGGTTATCCGCTTGCTGTTCCGGCACCCGGCGGCCTCGCAGCGCACCGCGGCGGAATTTCTGGCGATGCTCCGCTACGCCGGGTTTGCGTTTGACGAGCGTAACCTGCAGTTTCCGTACCTGTGGTGGAGCCGCACCACCTTCAAGGGCGTGCTGGAAATCCTGCATTTGCGGCCCACGCCAGCGCGCGGTGCGCGCAAGGAGACGCTGGTCTACGCCGCGGTCACCAAACCTGCAACCGGCAGTCAGTCGTAGAGCGCGAATGCGCCCGAGGCGGCCACGAAGATCACGATCAGTCCCAGCACCAGATTGATGAGGATGATCACGCGGATCTGATGCATGGCATGGCGCGCTTCAGGTTCGTCGTTGACCGCGACGCCGTGGCGCAGCCGCCGGTAAGGGACGAAAAACACCTGCACGAACAGCAGCATCATGGCTATGCCGAGCGCCAGCATGACGTTCACGAATAACGGGGTCTGCCGGAAACCGCCGAAGGCGTTGAAGATCATGAAAAACCCGGTGGCCAGGAGTACCACGATGCTGGCCCAGACCCACGGGAAAAAGCGCCGGAACACCGCCACCCACAGATGCGCGCGCGCGAGCAGGCTGTGCTCGGTGAGCGCGGGGCGCAGCGCCAAGTAGGCAAAAAACATGCCGCCGACCCACACCACGGCGGCCAGCACGTGGAGGGCGACGGCGACGGCGTTGCTGATTCCGCTTACATCCATGAACGTTGCTCCCGGTTACGCTTGCAGTACGGCTGTTCCACGGGCCGCACGATAGGGTAAAGTGTAACGCCTGCCGCCACAAAAAAAGACCCGCGTACGCCCGCATGGCAAAATTTCTGATTGCGCCCTCGATTTTGTCCGCGGACTTCGCGCGCCTGGGCGAAGAAGTGGACGCCGTAGTCAAGGCCGGCGCCGACTTGATCCATTTCGACGTGATGGACAACCACTATGTGCCGAACCTGACCATCGGCCCCATGGTGTGCGCGGCCTTGCGCAAGCACGGCCTCAAGCTGCCGATTGACGTGCACCTGATGGTCAAGCCGGTGGATCGCATTATTCCGGATTTTGCCGAGGCCGGCGCGAGCTACATCACCTTCCATCCGGAAGCCAGCGAACACGTGGACCGCAGCCTGCAACTGATCCGCGATCACGGCTGCAAGGCGGGCCTGGTATTCAACCCCGCGACGCCTCTGGATTATCTGCGTTACGTCATGGACAAGCTCGACATGGTGCTCGTGATGTCGGTCAATCCGGGTTTCGCCGGCCAGTCTTTCATCGTGTCCGCGCTGGACAAGCTGCGCGACGCACGCAGGCTCATTGACCAGAGCGGTCGCGCGATCCGCCTCGAGATCGACGGCGGCGTCAAGCTGGACAATATCCGTGAAATTGCCGCGGCCGGCGCCGACACCTTCGTGGCCGGTTCGGCGATTTTCGGCACCAAAGACTACACGGGCATCATCAAAAAAATGCGCACCGAACTGGAGCGCGTCGGGCATTGATGACTGCAATCCGGCTGGTGGCGTTTGACCTCGACGGCACGCTGGTGGACAGCATGCCCGATCTCGCCGTAGCCATTGACCTCGTATGCCAGGACCTCGCGCTGCGGCTGCCGGGCGCGGTTGTGGTGCGCCAATGGGTGGGTGACGGTGTGCGCAGGCTGGTCAAGCGTGCACTCACCGGCGGCGCGGATGACGAACCCGACACCCAGCTGTTCCAGCGCGGCATGCTGTTGTTCCGCCGTTATTATCGCGCTCACCTGAGCGATCACACCCGTCTCTATCCCGGGGTGCGCGCCGTGCTGGACGAGCTGTACGTATCCGGGCTGCGCCTCGCCTGCGTGACCAACAAGTCGGGCGAATTCACCGTACCGTTGCTGGAGGCGCTGGATTTGCAGCGCTATTTCGGCGCCGTGGTGTCCGGCGACACGCTCGCCGCGCGCAAGCCGGATCCCGAACCGCTGCTGCATGCCGCGCGTACGCTCGGCGTCGCGCCGGCCGCGGCCTGCATGGTCGGGGACTCGGCGAACGACGTGCGCGCGGCGCGCGCCGCGGATTTCTTGCCGCTGGCGGTCAGCTACGGTTATGGCAATGCCGCGGAAGTCGCGGCCATGGTCCCCGCGACGATGTTCGGCTCGCTGGCGGAGCTGCCCCCGTGGATTGCGGCGCACAATCGCGCTCTTGCAGGACGGGCCGCAAGCCGTTAATCTCTGCGCCGGTTTTCAGCAAAGCCTTGTCGCATGTCATTCACGGTCAACCTGAACAGAGCCGAAACAGCCCGCACCTGGCGATGGTGAGGCGGACGTTTTTGCGTTTACTGGCAAATCGTCGTTTCGGACTGGCTTTCAGGGTGACCGTTTCATGGATCAGCAGCAGTTTGATGCCCTGCGGGGCGCCGGCTTCAATCGCATCCCCGTAACCCGCGAAATTCTCGCGGATCTCGATACGCCCTTGAGCACCTACCTCAAGCTCGCGGACGCGCCGTATTCGTTTTTGCTCGAATCGGTGCAGGGCGGCGAGACCTGGGGGCGTTACTCGATCATCGGCCTGCCCTCGCGGGTGCGCGTCACCTACGGTGCGGGCGAGCTGCGGGTGCAGAGCCCGGAGCTGAACCAGCACCGCAGGAGCGCCAACCCGCTCGCCGAGATCGAGGCGCTGCGCCAGCAGGCGCGCGTACCGGTGGTGCCGGGTCTGCCGCGTTTCGCCGGCGGCCTGGTGGGGTATCTGGCGTTCGACACCGTGCGTTCGCTTGAGCCGCGCCTCGGCCACGGCGCCAAGCCCGATGCGCTCGGCTGTCCCGACATCTTTCTGCTGCAGGCCGACGAATTCGTGGTGTTCGACAATCTGCGCGGCACGCTTACGCTCGTCACCCACGCCGATGCCGGCGATCCCGATGGCCTGGATTACGCCCAGCAGCGGCTCGCGGATTTTGCTGCGCGCCTGCGCGGGCCGCTGCGCTATCCGAGTGCGGGCGGTTTTGCCGGCAGCGCCGCGGGCGAATTCCAGCCGGGGTTTGCGCGCGGGGAATTCTGCAGCGCGGTGGAGCGCGCGCGCGCGTACATCCGCGAGGGCGACATCTTCCAGGTGGTGTTGTCGCAGCGGCTGAGCGCGCCCTTCGCCGGGCATGCGCTCGATGTCTACCGTGCGCTGCGCGGGCTGAATCCCTCGCCCTACATGTATTATTTCAATTTCGGCGACTTCCAGGTGGTGGGCGCATCGCCCGAAGTGCTGGTGCGCGTGGAGGACCGCGAGGTGACCGTGCGGCCGATCGCCGGCACACGCCGGCGCGGGCGGTCAGCCGCGGAAGACGCGGCGCTCGCCGCAGAACTGCTCGCCGATCCCAAGGAACGCGCCGAGCACGTGATGCTGCTGGATCTGGGGCGCAATGATCTCGGCCGCGTGGCCGACACGGGTAGCATCCAGATCACCGAGCAGATGGCGATCGAGCGTTATTCGCACGTCATGCACATCGTCTCCGAGGCCAAGGGCCGGTTGCGTGCGGGCCTGGGGCCGCTGGATGCGCTGCGCGCGGCATTTCCGGCCGGCACCGTGAGCGGTGCGCCGAAAGTGCGGGCGCTGCAGATCATCGACGAACTGGAACCGGTGAAGCGCGGTATCTATTCCGGCGCGGTGGGCTATCTTGGCTGGAACGGCAACCTCGACATGGCCATCGCCATCCGCACCGCAGTGGTCAAGGACGGTTACCTGCACGTGCAGGCCGGCGCCGGCATCGTGCACGACTCCGTTCCCGAACACGAGTGGCAGGAAACCCTGAGCAAGGGTCAGGCACTGATGCGTGCCGTGGCGATGACGAATGGAGGAGCGCCGTCGTGAGGCGCATTGGCGAGATTGATTTTTTGTGCGGCTGCGCCACGGCCGATTCAGAGAGCGGGGTTCCGCCCCCACTCTCCGGGTCCCTTTTCTTTGCTTGTCCAAAGAAAAGGGACGAAAAGAAAGGACACCCCCGGATGCCGCCGCTTCGCGGTTTCCTGCGCGCTTCCCTCGTTCGGGGTTTCGCAGACGGGCTATCCCTGGCCCGCTGCGAAGGCTCGCCATCCTGGCTTCGCCCGTGTCGAGGCGACACGGCCTTATCCTCACTCGGTCCAGTGCTCGGCGGCATCCAAGGGGTAAAGCGAAAATACACCCAGCGTATGACGTTCATTGCTCTTTCTTACCCGTCGGAGCATGCCGAGTGCCTGGGTAGGATGGCCAACCTTCGATTTGCAGCCCGGCGGAATCCAGGGGATACCCAAAGCCCAGACGCGCTTGACGTTGCGTGTCTTGCTCTTTTACCCGTAGCGCGAGCCGAGCACTGGACTGAGCAAGGCCAAGCCCGAAGGGGCGCGAACAGGATGTTCGCGCTCCCGCCGCCAGGCCAAGGATGGCCTGTCGGCGAGACTCCGCAGCGAAGGAAGGGCGCAGGGCAGTCGCGGTTTCCGCGGCCCGCGCTCCGGGGGAATGGCTTTGGGCACTTTCGCCGAAACGAAAGTGCCCCGCCCGCGGGTGCGGGTACCCGCTATCTTGATAAGGCCCGCGGCCGTAGGCCGCACTAAGTGACCGAGGCGCAACGTATGTTGCTCATGATCGACAACTACGACTCTTTCACCTACAACCTCGTGCAGTACCTGGGCGAGCTAGGTGCCGAAGTGCGCGTGTTCCGCAATGACGCGCTCAGTGTCGCAGACGTCGAACGGCTCAAGCCCGAGCGCATCGTGATTTCACCGGGACCGTGCACGCCGAGCGACGCGGGCATCTGCGTTGAATTGATACAGAAACTGGGCGACAAGCTCCCGATTCTCGGAGTTTGCCTCGGTCATCAGGCCATCGGCCAGGCCTACGGCGGCCGGGTAGTACACGCCGCGCGCATCATGCACGGCAAGACCTCGGCCATCCGCCACACCGGCAAGGGCGTGTTTCGCGGCCTGGCGGACGCTTTCGAGGCCACGCGCTACCATTCACTCGTAATCGACAAGCAGACGCTGCCGGAGTGTCTGGAAGTGACCGCCTGGACCGAAAACGAGGACGGCAGCGTCGAGGAGATCATGGGCGTGCGCCACAAGGCGCTACCGGTCGAGGGCGTTCAATTTCATCCGGAGTCCATTCTGACGCAGCATGGACATGAGTTGCTGAGGAATTTTTTGGAGCAAGCATCTCCCCACTCTATTCTCTCCCCCTGAAGGGGGAGAGCGGGCAAAGTTGCAAGAGGCCGTTAACTTGGAAATAAAAGCAGCCATCAGCCACATCGTGGACCGCGAAGATTTGAGCCGCGCCGACATGGAGGCGGTGATGCGCCAGATCATGACCGGCGGCGCCACGCCTATCCAGATCGGCGGCTTTCTCGCCGGCCTGCGTGCCAAGGGGGAAACCGTGGAGGAAATCGCCGCCGCCGCCACGGTGATGCGCGAGCTGGCGGTGCCCGTGCAGGTTTCGCTGGAGCACCTGGTGGACACCTGCGGCACTGGCGGCGATGGCGCGCGGCTGTTCAATGTCTCCACCGCCGCCGCCTTCGTGGTGGCGGCGGGCGGCGGGCGCGTCGCCAAACACGGCAACCGCGCGATGTCCGGCAGCTCCGGCAGTGCCGACGTGCTGGAGGCGCTCGGCGTGAAGCTCGACCTGCCCCCCGAGCGCATCGCGCGCTGCATAGACGAAGTAGGCGTGGGTTTCCTGTACGCGCCCGTGCACCACAGTGCCACCAAGTATGCGTCCGCGCCGCGCAAGGAACTCGGCACGCGCACGTTGTTCAACCTGCTCGGGCCGCTCACCAATCCGGCCGGCGTGCCGCACCAGTTGCTCGGCGTGTTCGCGCTGCGCTGGGTGGAGCCGCTCGCCAAGGTGTTGCGCACGCTCGGCAGCCGCCACGTGCTGGTGGTGCATTCCGAAGACCGCCTGGACGAGATCAGCGTGGCGGCGCCCACGCGCGTGGCGGAACTGCAGGAGGGCCAAATCCGCAGCTACGAGATTCAGCCTCGGGACTTCGGCATGCGCCATGCTTCGCTCGATGCTTTGCGCGTGACGAGCGTGCAGGAAAGCCTGGCGCTGATCCACGAAGCGCTTGCGGGACGCGCCGGTCCGGCCTTCGACATGGTGGCACTTAACGCGGGCGCGGCACTTTACGCGGCCGACGTGGTCATGAGCCTGAGCGAAGGGGTGACGCGGGCCCGTGAGGTCATGCTGAACGGCGCGGCCGCGCAGCGGCTCGCACGGCTGGCGGAAGCGTGCCGTGCCTAACACCCCCGACGTCCTGAAGCGCATCCTCGCAGACAAGGTACGCGAGCTGGCTGCGAAAAGCGCCGCCCGGCCGCTGCGCATGCTGCGTGCTGTACTCGACGGTGCGCCGCCGCCGCGTGGATTTCTGGAGGCGCTGCAAGCGTGTGTCACAGCCGGCAAACCTGCGGTGATTGCCGAGATCAAGCGCGCCTCTCCCAGCCGCGGCCTGCTGAGAGCAGACTTCGATGTGGGCGCAATCGCGAAAAGTTACGCGGCGGCCGGCGCCACCTGTCTTTCGGTGCTGACCGACGCAGCCCATTTCCAGGGCCGGGACGATTATCTGGTCGCAGCGCGTTCCGTCTGCGCGCTGCCGGCGCTGCGCAAGGATTTCATCATTGATCCCTGGCAGGTATACGAGTCGCGCCTGCTGGGAGCCGACGCCATCCTGCTGATTGTCGCGGCGCTGGGCGACGCCATGCTGGCGGACCTTGCTGCCCTCGCCGCCGATCTCGGCATGGACGCGTTGCTGGAAGTGCACGATGCGGACGAACTGGAACGCGCACTGGCGCTTGGCGCACCGCTCATCGGCGTCAACAACCGCGATTTGCACAATTTCCACACCGACCTGCAAACCACGCTCGTGCTGCGGCCGCGCATTCCGGCGGACCGCTTGCTGGTCACCGAAAGCGGCATCGCCACCCAGGCGGATGTCGCGCGACTGCGCGCTCGTGGCGTGCATGCCTTTCTGGTGGGCGAAACTTTCATGCGCGCCGCCGATCCCGGGGCGAAGCTCCGGGAATTGTTTGGGGCGACGGACTGACACCTGGCCCGCAGGGGCACACGCAACCTGGATGCCATGGCATCGCCAATTTCACTCGTGATCGTGGCATCGGCTTGTCTGGCCGCCGCCGGGCGATTTGCGTCTAAAATGACCGTGCGCCGTTCACCGGCAAAGCTGCATTCCGCATGAAAACTTTCAGCATCGTGTTTCTGGTCGCAGGCGCGCTGGCCATTGTGTACGGCCTGCTGGTGTTGTGGAGTGCGGCCGGCCGTGGGAGCGATACCGGGTCGGACGATTGGCTCAAGTCAGAGGAGGTGACCCGCAGCGAGTATCACCGCCTCGGGTACCTGAAGCACCTGCTGGACCCGGCCCGCAAGAACATCAGTACCGGCCGCAGCAAGAGCCGCGGTTATGCCATGGTGGCGATCGGCATCGTGCTGATTGTGTTCGGTGTTACCTAGTCTTTTTCATTCCCGTGAAATCGGGAATCCGTGTTGCGAACCCTATCTCCCCTTATGGGAGAAGGTGGGGCTGAGGGGTAAATTGAGAGTGGCCTTCGGTCGCGACATTCTGTCCGCGCCCCTGCGGGCTAGACCGGCTCGCTCCAGTGCTCCGCGCGTGCTACGGATGTGAGCGCAAGAGCAAGACAGGTCGCATCGAACGCATCTTGATCTTGAGTATCCCCGGGGGCGTGTTTCTTTGATGACTTTCTTCGCACGCGCAATGAAAGTCACCCGGCTGCGGCACGGAATCCCGCAATCTTAATAAAATTTCGGCGTTAGCTGTACA
>JBOIAZ010000066.1:0-18109 GCA_050739175.1 Gammaproteobacteria bacterium | reverse complement strand
GCGGCCGCCGGATTGCAGGCCAAAGAGCGTGCCGCGGTCATACACCAGGTTGAATTCCACGTAACGGCCGCGGCGGTAGAGCTGGAACTGGCGCTCGCGCTCGCCGTATTTCATGTTGCGGCGCTTTTCCGCGATGGGCACGTAGGCCGGCAGGAAATGCTCGCCGATGCTCTGCACGAAAGCCAAGCATTTCTCGAAACCCCATGCGTTGAGATCATCGAAGAACAGGCCGCCGATGCCGCGGGGCTCGTTACGGTGTTTGATGTAGAAATACTCGTCGCACCATTTCTTGTAGCGCGGGTACACGTCCGCTCCGAACGGTGCGCACGCCGCCTGGGCGGTCGCGTGCCAGTGTCGCGCGTCCTCTTCAAAGCCGTAATACGGCGTGAGGTCGAGGCCGCCGCCGAACCACCACACCGGCGGTTCGCTCGCCTGCGTGGCCGCGAAAAAGCGCACGTTCATGTGCGTGGTCGGCACGTACGGATTCCAGGGATGCAGCACCAGTGACACACCCAGCGCCTCCCATACGCGACCCGCCAGTTCCGGCCGGTGTGCGGTAGCGGAAGGCGGCAGCGTCGTGCCGCGCACACTCGAAAAATTGATGCCGGCCCGCTCGAAAAGCGCGCCGGCTTTGAGCACGCGGCTTTCGCCGCCGCCGCCCTCGGGGCGGGTCCAACGGTCGCAGGTGAATTTCTCCTTGGCGTCGAGCGCCTCCAGGGCCAGGGTGATCTTGTCCTGCAGACTGCAGAGGTAGGTTTCCACCGCGACAATGTTGATCTCTTGCGTCATGCGGTCTCCGTCATGCTGCGCGCAGGATCCTGCCGGTGCGTGCGTCGCGGATTTCGGTAGGATTTTTCAGCGCGCCGACCGCGCCCGGCACCACGTAATCCACTTTGTCGCCCAGCAGGAGACGCACGGTGGGCGGCGAGCGCAGCGGCGAATGACCGCTCAGGTTCGCGCTCGTGGATACCAATGCGAGACCGGCAGCGGCGCACAGCGCCTGCGCCACCGGATGCGCAGTAACGCGCACCGCGAGCGTGTCGCGCCCGCCGCTCAGCCATTCAGGTACGCCTTTGCTCGCGGGCACCACCCAGGTGACGGGGCCGGGCCAGGTCTTGAGCACTTGCGCGCGCATCGCCGCGTCCAGTTGCATAAACGGCTCAAGCTGGGCGACGTCGGCGGCAATCAGGATGAAACCCTTGGCGGGTGCGCGCTGTTTGATGGCGAGAATGCGCGCCACGGCCCGGGCATTGAGCGGATCACAGCCGAGGCCGAAAACCGCTTCGGTGGGATAGGCGATGACGCCGCCGCCCCAGATCACATCGCGTGCGTGCTTCAACGGCCACCGCAACGCGCCCATGCTCAATCACGAAGTGGCGACTGCCGCTGCGGTTTCCACCGGCGGTGCCAGCTCCGGCGCCGGCTCCGCAAAACCGCACTCCTTGCGCGGGCAAACGCGCTCGGTGCCCTTGCGTTTGGTGGTCTTGACCGTGAGGATCGGCCACGCACAGCGCGGGCAGGGTTGCGCAATGGGCGGGTTCCATACTGCGTACTTGCAGTCTGGATAGCGCGAGCACGAGTAGAAAATCTTGCCGTAGCGCGATTTACGCTTCAGGAACGTGCCCTGATGGCACTCCGGGCACTCGACGCCGGTGTCCTGGGGCTTTTCCAGCGGCTCGACGTATTTGCATTTCGGATATCCGGAGCAGCCGATGAACTTGCCGTAGCGCCCGCGGCGGATGATCAAATCCGATCCGCACTGCGGGCACTGCCGGCCCTCGATTTTTTCCGGCTGCGAGGCCTGCTCAGCGGTCTCGTCGAGGTTGCGGGTGTAGTCGCAGTCCGGATAGCCGGTGCAGCCAATGAAGCGCCCGCGCCGTCCCAGGCGGATGGAGAGCGGCTTGCCGCACTTCGGACATTGCTCGTCGAGTTTTTCCGTGGTCACGTCCTTGCGCGACACGCTTTCCTCCTTGTGGTCCACGAGCTCCTTGAACGGGCCCCAGAATTCACGCATCACCGGCACCCATTCCTTCTCGCCGCGCGACACCGCGTCCAGTTCGTCTTCGAGCTTGGCGGTGAAGTCATAATCCACGTACTGGGGAAAATGCTCGGTGAGGAACTTGGCCACCACCTTGCCCACGTCGGTGGGCTTGAAGCGTTTCTTGTCCATCTCCACGTATTCGCGCTGTTGCAGCGTGGAGATGATGGTGGCGTAGGTCGAAGGCCGTCCGATGCCGTATTCTTCGAGCGCTTTCACCAGACTGGCTTCGGTGTAGCGCGGCGGCGGCTCGGTGAAGTGCTGTTCGCACAGCACGCCCTGAAGCACGACGCTGTCGCCTTCGGTGAGCGCCGGCAGGCGCATCTCGCCGTCTTCGTCGGCAGCATTGTCGTCGCGGTCTTCCTGATACACGGCGATGAAACCCGGCACCACCAGCGTGGAGCCGGTGGCGCGGAACGTGCTCTGGCCGCCGGCATCCAGGTCCGCACTCACGGTGTCGAACACCGCCTGCTCCATCTGGCAGGCGATGGTGCGCTTCCAGATGAGTTCGTAGAGTTTGCGCTCCTCGTCGGTGAGCTTGCCGCGGATGGTCTCGGGCGCACGCGCCGCCGCGGTCGGGCGGATGGCCTCATGGGCTTCCTGGGCGTTCTTGGATTTGGTCTTGTACACGCAGGGCTCGGAGGGCAGGTGATCTTGGCCGAAACGGCTGGCGATGACTGCGCGGATTTCCGCCACCGCTTCGGCCGCGAGATTCACCGAATCGGTGCGCATGTAGGAAATCAGGCCTACCGGACCCTCGCCGCTGAGGTCTATGCCTTCGTAAAGTTTCTGCGCGACGCGCATGGTGCGCTGCGCGCCGAAGCCGAGCTTGCGTGAGGCCTCCTGCTGCAGGGTGGAGGTGGTGAACGGCGGCGATGGATTGCGTTTGCGCTGTTTCTTCGTCACCGAGGCCACGCGCAGCGTACCCTGCGCGGAACGGACTAGCGCCTGTTCCGCGGCGCGCGCCGCGTGCTCGTCGCGAAAGCTGAATTGTTCGACCTTGGTGCCGGCGTACTGGTACAGCCGGGCACTGAAGGCCTGGCCCTCTTTTTCGGTGTTGGCAGCCAGCGTCCAGTATTCCTCGCTCTTGAATTTCTCGATCTCGGCCTCGCGTTCCACGATCAGCCGCAGCGCCGGCGATTGCACCCGGCCCGCGGACAGGCCGCGGCGGATCTTCTTCCACAGCAGCGGCGAGAGGTTGAAGCCCACGAGGTAATCGAGCGCACGCCGCGCTTGCTGGGCATTCACCAGCTCGGTGGACAGCGCGCGCGGATGCGCCACCGCCTCGTTGACGGCGCGCTGGGTGATTTCATGGAACACCACGCGGTGCACGTCCTTGTTCTTGAGCGCGCCGCGGTCCTTGAGTATCTCGTACAGGTGCCAGGAAATCGCCTCGCCCTCGCGGTCCGGGTCGGTGGCGAGGTATAGCACATCGGCCTTTTTCAGTTCCTTGGCGATTTCTGCCACGTGCTTGGCATTGCGCTCGATGGGCGCGTACTTCATGACGAATCCGTTGGCGGTGTCCACTGCGCCTTCCTTGGGCACCAGATCGCGCACGTGACCGTAGGAGGCCAGCACCTCGAAACCCTTGCCGAGGTATTTCTTGATGGTCTTGGCTTTCGCGGGGGACTCGACGATGACCAGGTTTTCACTCATACCCATACACAAATACTACAAACGCCCTTGTCACGGCAAGTCCGGGCACGCCGGTGCACCGGTAGCGGCCAACAAAACCGCCGCAGTTCGGCTGCGGCGGCGCGGAAAAAACCGGATTTAATGCATCACGCCGACGGAATCGTCGAACACCAGATCTTCCATGCGCGCGTAGGCGTCTTCCTGCCCGGGGCGATTGAACAGCACCATGAGCGTGATCCATTTCACCTGTTCGAGATCGATTTCGTCGCCGTCCAGCGCCATGATGCGGTCGATCACCACTTCGCGTTGTGCAGCTTCGAGGATGCCGATATTCTCGAGGTACTGCAGGAATCCGCGGCATTCCATACTCAAGCGCTCAATCTCCACCGGCGCATACACCCGGAACGCGTCTGGACGGTTGAAGCGGGTTTCGGTGTCCGGCGGATTGCTCGCCAGGTTTTCCAGCCAGTCGAAGGCCTTGTTGATCTCGGCTTTGGGGAAGCCCGCCTGTTCCAGTTCCACCGTCAGCGATTCACGGTCGGTGTCACCGTCCTCGTCGTCCTCATCCAGGTAGTTCTCGAACAGGTACATGAGTACGTCAAGCACGTTTTCTTTCATCATGACGCCGGCCTCTTGTTTACCCGGGAATAATGCCCACCCGGCGCGGCTTCCACCTGGCCCTGAAGCTCGAGCATCAGCAGCATGGAGGAAACCACATCGGGCGTCAATCCAGTGCGCTCGACCAAAGCGTCCACGGAAGTGGGGGCATAGTCGAGCGAATTCAACAGCAAGCGGTATTCGGGATCGTCGGGCTCGTCTGCGGCCTGCGTTTCAGCAGGCGCTTGCGGCGCAGCTGCTGCTTCGAGTTTCAGCAATGGCGCGAGTTCCTCGAGAATGTCGCCCGCGGATTCCACCAGCTTGGCGCCTTCGCGGATCAGCCGGTGGCAGCCGCGTGCCAGCGGATTGTGAATCGAGCCGGGAATCGCAAACACCTCGCGGCCCTGTTCGCTGGCGAGCCGCGCGGTGATCAGCGAGCCGCTCGTCTGGTTGGCTTCCACCACCAGTGTGCCGACGGACAGGCCGCTGATCAGGCGGTTGCGACGCGGAAAATTGTGCGGCAGCGGCGGGGTGCCGGGCGCGTATTCGCTCACGATCAGACCGTGGGCGGCGATTTGCTCGGCGAGCTCGCGGTGCGCAGGCGGATACACCTTGTCGAGGCCCGTGCCCCATACCGCGAGCGTTTTGCCAGAGGCTTTGAGCGCGCCGCGGTGACTGGCACCGTCGATGCCGAGCGCCATGCCGGAAGTGATGGTAAGGCCGCAGCGCGCCAGGTAGGCGGCAAATTCCTCGGCATTGCGCCGGCCCTCGCCGCTTGGATTGCGGCTGCCGACGATAGCAAGCTGCGGGCTGCCGAGCAACGCGACCTCACCGCGCAGGAACAGCACGATCGGCGGATCGGGTATTTGCTTGAGCAGCGTCGGGTAATCGGGATCGGTGCAGGGCAGCAGTGCGGCGCCGGCGGTTTCCAGCCAGCGTTGATCTTTTTCAACCGCATTCCAGTCCGGGGACTCGAGCCAGCGGATGGTTTCCGCACCCAGCCCCAGTCCGGTGAAGTCGCGTTTAGGCGCGGCGAAAATTCCATCCGGCGTGCCGCAGCGCGCCAGCAGCGCCGAAAATCCCGCCGGTCCCAGACCCGGAGCGCGGGCCAGGACCAGCCAGAAAGTCGCTTCCCGTGCGTCTATTTCCTGTGTCCCCCGTTTGCCGGATCAGGGAGTCGGGTTCTTGACCACGTCCAACAGGTGGATCTCGCTCTTGGCTTCCATCACCAGGCCGTAACTCACGGTCGGGAAGGTGCGGAACACCAGCAGCGTGCCTTCGCGTTCCTCGGGCAGTTTGACCGAGCCGCTCAGGCTGTCGAAGGAATACGGATCGCTGACTTTTTTGCCGCGGCTGTAGATGCCGAGCACCGTGCCTTGATCGAGGCCCGCATTGCTGCCGCGATCCAGCACCACGACTTCGTACTGGCCGATTTCCTGCACGCCGCCGAGCACCGCGATGATGTTGCCGGTCACGGATTTGGCGGGCGCGTGCGGCATGAAATCCTGGCTGATCTGTTCGGTCGTGACCGGCAGGAACCGGTCACCGGGCATGGCTTCCTGGACAGTGGCCGTGAGCAGGACTTTGGCGGGATCGCCCCAGCGTTCCACGCTGCCGTCGCCGATGTACGTGGCCTGATACCCCAGCGTGTCGCCGTTGTCGGGGTCCACGTATTTCTCGCCCAACCGGTAAATACTGTAGCGTCCGCCTTCCGATTGCTTGAGTCCGCGTGCGTACACTTCGCCGCCCGCTCCGATCAGCGGCCGGTCGTCCAGCGCCTGCAGCAAATAGCCGGCGTCGTCCAGTTCATGCTTGGTCACCACGCGCGTACCGCTGAGAAACGGGCGGATTGAATTGAGGGGCACGGCCGGAATCGCGCGGTTGAGCTCCGTGTAGCGTACCTGTGGCTGCAGGGTTTCCACCGGCAGCGAGGTGGCCGCCGGCGCAGGAGTGGCCTCGGTCACCACCTGGCCCTTGCGCATCAGCGTCAGGCTCGGACGGCCGTTGACGTAACCGAGCAGCAACGTGTCGCCGGGATAAATAAGGTGCGGATTCTTGATGGTCGGATTGGCGTACCAGATATCGGGCCAGCGCCACGGATCCCGCAGGTACATGGTGGCGATGCCCCACAGGGTGTCGCCCTTCTTGACTACATAGGTACGTGGCGCCTGCGGCTGCATTACCGGCGCGGCGGGTGCAGGCGGTGCGGGTTGCGCCTCTGCGGGCGCGGGTGCGGGCGTTAGGGCCGCAGCCGGCACCGGCTTGTGTGGAGCGTGGGCGCATGCGGTCAGAAGCCCCGCGAGGCACATGACGGTGAAACACCGGGTCGCGCTATAATTTCTCATCGGACTTCTCTCCACGGCTCGCCGGACTGCCGCCCCGGATTCCAGGCCCTTGCCCGCTCCGCGTCGGGCCTCCCTGGTGGCGGAGGTGCCGGGTAACTTTTTAATAGCATCATAACTTTAGCAGCATTTTATACAAAAGTGCATGAGGATTAGCCCCGTCCCCCTTGAAAACCCGGGGCTCCCGGCTCCACACAGATGACGCCATGGCCAAGCTGACCATCCTGCATTTCCCCGACCCGAGACTGCGCACCCGGGCCCGGCCGGTTCTGGCCGTCAGCGCCGACATCCAGCGGCTGGCGGCGGACATGCTCGAGACCATGTATGCCGCCCCCGGCATCGGCCTGGCCGCCACCCAGGTGGGCGCGGACCAGCGGCTGATCGTGGTGGATGTGTCCGAGCAAGGCAATGAGCCGCGGGTGTTCATCAACCCGGAAATCCTGGCACGTTCGGGCACGGAGACCATGCAGGAAGGCTGCCTGTCGGTGCCGGGAGTATTCGAGGAGGTCGAGCGTGCGGCAAGCGTGCGGGTGCGTGCGCTGGATGGCAACGGCCAGACACTGGAGTTCGATGCCGATGGTCTGCTGGCGGTGTGCATTCAGCACGAGATCGATCACCTCAACGGCAAGCTGTTCGTGGATTATCTGTCGGAACTCAAGCGCCGGCGCATTCGCAAGCGCTTGGAAAAAGAACAGCGCGAAACTCGCAGCGACCCCCCGGCCACGGCGCCGGCGATCTGATTTTTTATTTCAAGGCGGTTTCACGTTCACCACGCTGCGCATGATGACGCCCCTTCGCATTGTGTTTGCCGGTACGCCGGAATTCGCGTTGCCGGCGCTGGACGCGCTGGCGGCCGCCGGGCACGCAATCGCGGGCGTGTGGACGCAACCCGATCGGCCGGCGGGGCGCGGCCGCAAGCTCGCGGTCCCAGCAGTGAAGCGGCGCGCGCTCGACTTGCATCTGCCGGTGCATCAGCCGGAAACGCTGAAGAGCGCGAAGGCGCAGGCGGAAATCAAAGCGCTGGCGCCGCAGGTGATGGTGGTTGCGGCCTACGGCCTGCTGCTGCCGGAGGCGGTGCTGACCATTCCCGAATTCGGGTGCATCAACATTCACGCGTCGCTGTTGCCGCGCTGGCGCGGTGCGGCACCCATCCAGCGAGCGATGCTCGCGGGCGATGCCGAAACCGGCGTGAGCATCATGCGCATGCAAGTCGGTCTGGACACCGGCCCGGTGTATGCCGCGCACACCACGCCCATCAGTGTCGAGGACACTGCCGGCGCATTGCACGACCGCCTGGCACGACTCGGCGCGCAATTGCTGCTGCAAGTCTTCACGCAACTGCCGGCGCTCAAACCCGTGGCGCAGGACGAGGCGCGCGCCACCTACGCCGCCAAACTCACGCGCGCGGAAGCGCGCCTCGACTGGAAACGGCCGGCGGCGGAACTCGCGTGCGCGGTGCGCGCCTTCAACCCCTGGCCGATGGCCTGGACGCTGCACCAAGGTGAGCCGCTGCGCATATTGAAAGCCGAAGCGCTGGGCGCTGCGGCCACTCAGCCGGCCGGGACGGTGCTGGCTGCGAATCGCGACGGCATCGACGTGGCGACCGGCGCCGGGACGTTGCGCATCCAGGAGTTGCAGCCCGCGGGCGGGCGCGTCATGCGCGCGCCGGACTTCAGCCGCGCGCGCGCGCTTACCGGCCTGCACTTCGGTTGATGCCCCAGGACTCACCACGCGCGCTCGCCGCCCGGGTACTCGCGGCTGTGTGGCAGGGCGCGCGCCTGGACCAGGCGCTGCGTCAATCATTGAGCCGGGATTTTTCGCCGCATGACGCAGCGCTGGTGCGGGAGTTGTGCTACGGCACGCTGCGCTTTGAGCCGCGTCTGGAATTCTGGTTGACGGGATTGCTGGCACGCCCGCTCGATGCACGCGAGTCCGAGCTGCGCGCGCTGCTGCTGCTCGGCCTGTACCAGCTCAGTGAAATGCGTGTGGCGCCGCATGCCGCGATCGGCGAAACCGTCGAGGCTTGCCGGCATTTGTCCAAACCGTGGGCGGTGCAGTTGGTCAACGCGGTGCTGCGGCGTTTCCAGCGCGAGCAGGCGCGACTCATGACGGAACTGCCGCAACATGCGGGCGCATATTACGCCCATCCGCGCTGGCTGCTGGAGCGCATCCGCCAGGACTGGCCTGACCGTTGGCGGGAAATTCTCGAGGCCGGCAACCAGCGTCCGCCGCTTACCCTGCGCGTCAACCGCCTGCGGCGCACGCGCGCGGCGCTGCTGGAGGAGCTGGCGGCGACGGGGATTGCCGCACAGGCGTGTGAATTTTCCGCCGATGGCGTGATCGCCCTGGAGCCGTTCGATGTGCGCACCCAGCCGGGTTTTTCCGCGGGTCATTTTTCGGTACAGGATGAAGCCGCACAATTGGCCGCCGAATTGCTGGAGCTGCGCGCCGGCATGCGCGTGCTGGATGCCTGCGCCGCGCCCGGCGGCAAGACCTGCCATCTCCTGGAATGTTGTCCGCAGGC
Source organism: Gammaproteobacteria bacterium (assembly GCA_050739175.1). GTDB lineage: Bacteria > Pseudomonadota > Gammaproteobacteria > Natronospirales > REEB76 > REEB76. Next base: position 8,973 of record JBOIAZ010000066.1, on the reverse strand, counting down.
GCAGCTGCTGGCGCTCGACAACGACGCGCAGCGCGTGCCGAAAATTCACGAAAATCTGCAGCGCCTGGGGTTGCGCGCGGAGATCAGCGTGGCGGATGCGACGCGCCCGGATTCCTGGTGGGATGGCCGGCCGTTCGAGCGCATCCTGCTGGACGCCCCCTGCAGCGCCACGGGCGTGATTCGCCGCCATCCAGACATCAAGGCGCGACGCCGGCCCGCCGAAGTGAGCGCGGCGGTGGCGGTGCAGGCGCGGATGCTGGCGGCGCTCTGGCCGCTGCTGGCGAGCGGCGGTAAGCTGCTGTACGTCACCTGCTCGCTGCTGGTCGAAGAGAACGCGGCGCAGGTGAACAATTTTCTGGTGGCGCATGCCGATGCGCGGGCGTTGCCGATTGCCGCGCGCTGGGGTGTGGCGTCGCCTCCCGGGCGGCAGATTCTCGCCGGCGAGTCGCGTATGGACGGATTTTATTATGCGTGTCTGCACAAAGCCTGACGGATGGGGATCGGCATGAGCAGACCTTGGGGCCGGCTGCCGGAGTGCCGCGGTCTGGCCGCGGGCGTGGTCACCGGCGTGCTGTTGTTCACCTGCCTGGCGCCGGGGGCGCGTGCCGACAACAGCACCGGTGGCTTCGTGATCCGCACCGCCTACACCGAAATGCTGAATGGCGTGTATTACCTGAGCGCGGACGTGGATTTGAACATGAGCGGCAAGGTGCTGAACGCGCTTGAAAACGGCGTGCCGCTCACGGTTGAGTGGCAGATCCAGATCATCCGCCCGCGCTTCCTGCTCTGGAACCAGACCGTGGCGACGCTCACCGAGCGCTACCAGATCAGCTACCATCCGCTCACCCAGCGCTTCGTCATCAAAAACCTGAACAGCGGCGAACAGCAGAGTTTCGCCGGCTACCGTGACGCGATCCTGAACCTCGGCCAGGTCAATGACCTGCCGGTGATTGACGCCAGCCTGCTCGATCCGCATAGCCGCTACCTGATCCGCATGCGTGCGGTGCTCGACATCACCGAATTCCCGGGTCCGCTCAAGCTCATCGCTTCCCTGTTCAAGGGCTGGGACCTGTCGAGCGATTGGTACACTTGGGTGCTGGCCTCATGAGACGTTACGTCGTGCCCCTGGTGATCGCGGCCGGCATGATCGTCATGCTGGTGTCGCTGCTGCTGCTCAGCAAGAGCACGGCGAACTCGGCGGATTTCGAGCAGATGCACGACGGCCTGCTGGTGGTGAACGCGGTGGCCGTGCTGGTGCTGGTGGCCGTGATCGGCTGGAACCTGGCGCGCCTGGTGCTGCAGTATCGCCGCAACGTCACCGGCTCGCGCCTGACCACGCGCCTGGTGGTGATGTTCGTGCTGCTCGCCATCGTGCCGGTAGTGCTGGTGTACTACTTCTCGGTGCAGTTCATCAGCCGCGGTATTGATTCCTGGTTCGACGTGCGCGTGGAGCGCGCGTTGCAGGACGCCATCGAATTGTCGCGCAGCGCCCTGCAGTTGCGGGTGAGCGAACTGCTGGCGCGCACCGAACAGATTGGCAGCACCCTGGCGGTCACCAGTCCGGGGAATTCCCCCCAGCAGCTGGACCTGCTGCGCCGTCGCAGCGGCGCCACCGAACTTACGCTGTTGTCGGGCATAGACGGGCACATCATCGCCACGAGTTCCGCGCTCTCCGCGCAGTTGATCCCCGACCTGCCGGGCGAGCAACTGCTCATGCAGGTGCGCAGCGGCGGGGTGTACGTGGGCCTGGATCCGGCGGGCAACAACGGCCTGCACATCCGCGCGCTGGTGCCGGTAACCGCGAGTGGACTGTGGTGGCGGCCGGAAATCCTGCAGGCGATATTCCCGGTGGCCGACCGCCAAAGCGGTCTCGCCAACCAGGTGCAGGCGGCGTATTCGCACTACCACGAGCTCACGGTACTGCGCCAGCCGCTCAAGTACAGTTTCATGCTGACGCTGTCGCTGGTGTTGGTGCTGTCGGTACTGATGGCGGTGTGGGTGGCGTTCATGGCCGCGCGCAAGCTGGTGGAACCGATCCAGAACCTCGTGGAAGGCACGCGCAGCGTGGCGCGCGGGGATTTCAGCACGCGCCTGCCGCTGACCTCGCGCGATGAGGTCGGCTATCTGGTGTCCTCCTTCAACGAAATGACCCAGCGCCTGTCGCTGGCGCAGGACGCGGCGCGCAAGAGCCGCGCGCAGGTGGAAAGCGAGCGCAGCTATTTGGACGCGGTGCTCACGCGCCTGTCTTCGGGCGTGATCTCGCTGGGCGCCAATCTCACGCTCAAGACCGCGAATCCGGCCGCCAGCGCGGTGCTGGACACCGATCTCGGCCGCCATCTCAACAAGTCGCTGACGCCGCTCGCCGGCGAGGCCTCGCTGTGCGGCCAGTTCGTGAGCGCCTGCCGCAAGCACCTGGACGCAGGCGAGACCGAGTGGCGCGAGGAAATGCTGTTGCACGGCGCCACCGGCCGGCGCATGCTGATGGTGAGTTGCACCACGCTCACCGGCAGCGGCGAGGCCCCCGGTCACGTGCTGGTGTTTGACGATTTGACGGCACTCATCGAGGCGCAGCGCGATGCCGCCTGGGGCGAGGTGGCGCGGCGCCTGGCGCACGAGATCAAGAATCCGCTCACCCCCATACGCCTGGCGGCGGAACGCCTGCGCCGCAAATACCTGCCGCAGTTCAAGGGCAGCGATGCCGAGGTGCTGGAGCGCTCCACGCATACCATCGTGCAGCAGGTCGAAGCCATGAAGTCCATGGTCAATGCGTTCAGCGAGTACGCGCATACCCCGCCGCTGGAATTCGCACCGCTGAACCTGAATGCGCTCATCCGCGAAGTCACCGAGTTCTACCGCACGCGCGAGTCCGGCATGGCCATCCAGCTCAAGCTGGACGACAGCATGCCGCCGGTGGATGCCGACTCGGGCAGGGTGCGGCAAATGCTGCATAATCTGCTCAAGAACGCGCAGGAAGCGCTGGAGGGCCGCAAGACCGGACGCGTGAAAGTCACCACGCATTATTACCACCGCAACCACGACGAGTTGGCGGAGATTCTGGTGGAGGACAACGGTCCGGGTTTTGACGCCGAGATTCTCGGACATGCGTTCGAACCGTACGTGACCAGCAAACCCAAGGGCACCGGCCTGGGACTTGCGATCGTCAAGAAGCTGGTGGAAGAGCAAGGCGGCAGCATCCGGGTGCGCAACGGCCCCGAGGGTGGCGCCGTGGTGAGCATTCGTCTGCCGGTCACCGAGGGCGGCCGCAGCAACGCATTGTTTGGCGGCCTGCAACGGCGCTCCGGCGCCTAGGAGAGTAGTGCATGCGAGCCTCACAGATTCTGGTGGTGGACGATGAAGCGGACATCCGCGCCATGGTCCAGGAAATCCTCACCGAGGAAGGCTACGAAGTGAAAGTGGCGGGCAGCGCCGCAGAAGCCCGCAGCGCGCGCCGTCAGGGGGAACCGGACCTGGTGCTGCTCGACATCTGGATGCCGGACATGGACGGCATCAGCCTGCTTCGGGAATGGACGCGCGAGCAGCGCCTGCCATTCCCGGTGGTAATGCTGTCCGGTCACGGCACCGTGGATACCGCGATGGAAGCCACGCGGCTCGGGGCGCTGGATTTTGTCGAGAAGCCGCTGTCGCTCGCCAAGCTGCTGCGCACGGTGGAACAGGCGATTGCCGGCGGGCGCGAGGCGCGCAATGCTCCGGTGGCGCACGGCCAGCCGGCATCGCTCGAGCCGCTGGGCCGCAGCCGCGTCATGCAGCGTTTGCGCGAGCAATGCCAGCGCGCGGCCGGTCAGGACAGCGCGGTGCTGCTGCTCGGCGAAGCGGGCAGCGGCCGCGAAACCGCGGCGCGCTACATGCACGCGCTGAGCGCACGTGCCGCCGGACCGTTCGTGAGCGCAGTGCCCACCGGCGTGCCGCAGGCGGAGCTCGAAATGCGCTGGCTCGGGCGTGAACGCGAGGGACAGGTCGAACCCGGCTGGCTGGATGCCGCGCACGAGGGCACGCTGTTCCTGAATGAACTCACCGGCATGCCGCCCGCGGCGCAGCAGCGGCTGTGCAACGTGCTGCAGCAGGGCAGCTATACCCGCGTGGGCGGGCAGACCGCCAATCCCCTGGAACTGCGGCTCATGGCTTCCGCCGAGCCGGCAATCGAGCAGCAACTGGCGGATGGCCGTTTCCGCCGCGATCTGTACGAACACTTGAGCAGTGTGCTTATCCAGGTGCCGCCGCTGCGCAGCTATCTCGAAGATGTGCCCGAACTGCTGCGCTATTACAGCGACGCGCTGGCCGACAGTGAGCGGCTTGAGTACCGGCGTTTCAGCGTGGCGGCCCAGAATCGCTTGCGCAATTATCCCTGGCCGGGGAATCTGGCGGAGCTGCGCAATCTGGTGCGCCGTCTGCTGGTGCTGGGCGATGACCGCGAGGTGTCGCTGGAGGAACTCGAAGCCGCGCTTGCGCCCTACCGCGCCGACGGACCGCTGGTGAAACAGGATTTGTTGTCGCTGCCGCTGCGCGAGGCCCGCGAACATTTCGAGCGCGCGTATCTGGAACAGCAGCTGCAGTTGTGCGGTGGCAAGGTCGGCAAGCTCGCGGAGCGCGTCGGCATGGAACGCACGCACCTCTACCGCAAGCTGAATTCGCTGGGCATAGATTTCAGACACTCTGAAATTGGTGATGACGACTGATCATTCCTAGTGCAGGCGCAACGTGAGGTTTTTATTTTTAGCGTCTTTGGTTGTCTGCTTTTTGCCACTAAATTCAATGCGTGCTGTACCGCAGTCACTCGGGCGAGATGCGTGCATACAGCCATCATCTTTAGCCATGATGACTGAGTGCAGTCAAACAGAATATATAGTCGCCGATAACACTTTGAATGAGGTGTATCAACAGTTCACGGCGGCAATTGAAAAGGCTTCTACCCAAATTTGGGATAAAATATTTTCGAATGGTTACAAAAAAGCGTTGGGCGATTCTGAAAATGCGTGGATTAAGTTCAGGGACGCAGATTGTAATTTTTTTAACTTATGAAAGATTGGGGGCTCTTCACGAGCAATGAACCTTGTGCTTGCAAAACCGAGCTTACAAATTCTCGAATTAAAGAATTTCAAGAGAAGCTTCGGTCGTTCCAATGAGACACTGAATTGTTCGGTGAGGTCGAGCCAGTTGCAACTTGCGTGAGTGATCGCGGTCAGTTGGTCTTTATGACCAGCGGCTCGATATGGTTCTGGGCAAGCTTGGAGCGCAGCGCATTGAGGTCGGCAAGATTCTGGATGGGGCCGATGCGCACCCGATTCCAGGTGCTGCCGTTGGATACCTTGACCGTCTGAATGCTGGACTCGATGCCGAGCAGCGCCAGGTTGGCCTTGAGCTTGTCGGCTTCCGCGAAATCCTGAAACGAACCCACCTGCAGGATATAGGTGCCGGGCTGGCTCACCGGGCCGGGCACGTCGGCGGAACGGGTCTCCTTGTCCTGGCTGGGAATGACCACCTGGAACGACGGCAGCATGCGGTAGAAATCAAAATGCGGCGCCGTCGAGGCGTTGGGCGCCGGCGTCGAGGTCTTGCCCGGGGCTTTCGCCTCCCTCTGGATCGCGGGATGCAGGTGGTGCTGGATGCGCTGCCACACTCTGGGCGCGCCCTTCATCACGATCACCGCCACCAGGATGCCGATGATCAGCCAGCCCCAGCCGGGCAGGCCGCCGTTTTTCCTGGACGGCCGGTCCTTGGGTTTAGGGGAATTCTTGTAATCCTTCGCCATTACATGGACTCCGGCGCGGACACGCCGAGCAGCGCCAGACCGTTTTGCAGCACCTGGCGGGTGGCGGCCACGAGCGTGAGGCGCGCATCGCGCAGCGCCGCGTCCTCCACGATGAAGGTGTGGGCGTCGTAATAGGTGTGGAAATCATTGGCCAGTTCGCGCAGGTACTGCGCGATCAGGTGCGGTTCGAGGTTGCGCGCCGCGGTCTCCACCAGTTCGGGAAAACGCGACAGGCTGACCATCAGCGCCTGCTCGTGTTTCTCGGTAAGGCGCGCGAGATGGGCGGCGCCGTTGCGCGCATCCCAGGCCTGGCCCTTTTCCGCCAACTGGCGGAACACGCTGACGATGCGCGCGTGCGCGTACTGGATGTAGTACACCGGATTTTCGTTGCTGCGTGAGCGCGCCAGATCAATGTCGAAGGTGAGCTGGGAATCGCCTTTGCGCGCCACCAGAAAGTAGCGCGTGGCATCGCGGCCGACTTCGTCAATCAGCTCGCGCAGCGTCACGTAATCGCCGGCGCGCTTGGAGATTTTCACCTCCTGGCCGCCGCGCATCACCGTGACCATCTGGTACAGCAGGTAGTCGGGATAACCCGCGGGAATGCCGCAATCCAGGGCCTGCAGGCCGGCGTGCACGCGCGCCAGCGAGCCGTGGTGGTCCGAGCCGAGCACGGTGATGGCCTTCTGGTAGCCGCGCTGCCACTTGCTCAGGTGATAGGCCACGTCCGGCACGAAATAGGTGTAGCTGCCGTCGGACTTGCGCATCACGCGATCCTTGTCGTCACCGAATTCGGTGCTGCGCAGCCACAGCGCGCCGTCCTTCTCGTAGGTGTGTCCGTGCGCGATCAGCTCGCGCACGGTCTCGTCCACCTTGGCGTCGGTGTACAGCGAGGATTCGAGAAAATACACGTCGAAGTGCACGTCGAAGGCCTGGAGATCCAGGTCCTGCTCGCGGCGCAGCCAGGCCACGGCAAACGCGCGGATGGCGTCCAGATCATCCGGGTTTTGCGCGCCGCGCAACGCGTGACCCCGGACGCCGACGCTTTCGCCCGCGAGATAGGCGCGCGCCACGTCCGCGATGTAATCGCCGCGATAGCCGTCCTCCGGCCAGCCCTTGTTGCCGGGCTCCAGGCCGCGGGCACGCGCCTGCACCGAGAGGGCGAGATTGCTGATCTGTACGCCGGCGTCGTTGTAGTAGAACTCGCGTCGCACGTTCCAGCCGGCCGCCTGCAGCAACCGGCTCAGGCAGTCGCCGAGCGCGGCATTGCGGCCGTGACCCACGTGCAGCGGGCCGGTGGGATTGGCGGAAACGAATTCCACGCCCACGCTCCGGCCCTCGCCCAGATTGTTGTGCCCGTAAGCCGCACCGGTGCGCAGAATGCGTTGCAGCTCTGCGTGGTAGGCGGAGGGCGAAAGGAAAAAATTGACGAACCCGGGCCCGGCAATCTCGACTTTGGCGATCAAGTCCGATGGCGGCAGCGCCGCGATCAGCGCTGCGGCCAGCGCGCGCGGATTTTTGCCGGCGGGGCGTGCGAGCGTGAGCGCCACGTGACTCGCGAAATCGCCGTGCGCGGGATCGCGGCTGCGCTCAAGCAACGGCGTGGAGGGCAGTGCCGTCTTGGGAAACAGTTCGCCGGCCAGCGTCTTGAGGGTCGAGCGCAGCAGATCTTCGAGCGGCTGTTTCAAACGCGACTTCCGGTGCGGCGGGGAAACCAGGGGCGAAATTCTACAGGCTGACCCCGCGGCGTTGAAGCCAAACGGGGTCTTTCACAGGGTTTCCGCAGGATCCACGTCCAGCGACCAGCGCACGCGCCGCGCCTGCTTGAGTGCATAGAGCGCCGGCAATGCCGTGACCAGCGCCTGCTGCAGCAATGCGCGTTGCGCGGCGATCAGCAGCAGTTGCGCGCGGTAACGGCCCGCACGCCGTTCCATGGGAGCGGGGGCCGGACCCAGCAGCTGCACCTGCCGGCCGCAGGCGGGTGCGAGTCTGCGCCGCGCGGCGTCCAGAAACGCCAGCGGGGCGGCGCGCGCCACGGCTTCCGCACGCAGCAGCGCCATCGCGGCATACGGCGGAAGCCCGGCGGCGCGCCGCTCGGCGAGCGCCGCCTGGGCGAAGCTCGCGTAACCCTCGCGTACCAGGTGCGTGAGCAGTGGATGCTCCGGGTGGTGCGTCTGGATCAGCACTTCGCCGCGGCGCGCGGCGCGCCCGGCGCGTCCCGCGACCTGCATGATGAGCTGTGCCATGCGCTCGCTGGCGCGGAAATCCACGCCGAACAGGCCCTGGTCGGCGTCCACAATCCCGACCAGCGTGACCCTGGGGAAATCGTGGCCCTTGGCCAGCATCTGCGTGCCCACCAGGATCGGATATTCGCCGCGCTGCATGCCGTCGAGCAGCGCCTCGAGCTTGCCCTTGCGCCGGATGCTGTCGCGATCCAGCCGCGCGATGCAGATATCCGGGAACAAGCGCGCAAGCGCGCGTTCGATGCGCTCGGTGCCGTAGCCGTATTGCCCGAGCGCGCCCGTGCCGCACGCTTCGCAATGCGCCGGCAGCGGTCGTTGCGCGCCGCAGTGGTGGCACTGCAGGCGGCGGTTGGCGTGCAACGTGAGGCGCGCATCGCAGCGCCGGCATTGTTGCGTTGCGCCGCAGACGTGGCACATGACCGTGGGTGCGTAGCCGCGACGGTTGAGAAACAGCAGCACCTGACCCTCGGCCCGCAGGTGCCGGCGCATGGCGTCGAGCAGGAGATCCGACAGGCCGTCCTGCATCGGACGGTTGCGGATGTCGAGCAGGCGCAGCGTCGGGTGCTGCGCCGCGCCCGCGCGTTCCGGCAACGACAGGTGCACGTAGCGCAATTGCGCACAGTTGTGCAGCGATTCGAGCGCAGGCGTGGCCGAACCCAGCACCACCGGGATGTGATGGCGTGCCGCGCGCACCACCGCCAAGTCGCGCGCCGAGTAGCGGAACCCATCCTGTTGCTTGAACGAGGCGTCGTGCTCCTCGTCCACCACGATCACGCCGGGATTTTTGAGCGGCAGGAACACGGCTGAGCGCGTGCCGACCACTACCGGCGTGCGTCCGTTGCGCGCCGCCTGCCAGGCGGCCAGGCGCTCGCTGGCCGCGAGTGCCGAATGAAACACCACGGCCGCGGGGAAGCGGCGGCGCACGCGCTGCAGTAATTGCGGCGTCAGGCCGATTTCCGGCACCAG
>JBOIAZ010000065.1:0-8346 GCA_050739175.1 Gammaproteobacteria bacterium | reverse complement strand
CGGTGGGCCGCTTCGATATGAAAGACCTTGAAGATTTGCATTACGTTTTTTTAATCCTGCCTGATCGCAAGTAGCAACCGCCAAGCTAAGTTAAACTGGAAACTCATTCTAGCCGGTCCGGCAGGCGGATTTCGGGCGATTCGCACGAACTGTCGCCGGCGCATCGCACAGGTTACCCGACTGGAGTCTGACAAAGATGCGCGTGGGGATTCCCGCTACGGATGGGGACATCGAACGGGCCACAACAGACGCTTTCGGGGCGCGTTTGTCCACGTTTCTGGTGGCATTTGCGCGCGCATACGGCGCGGCGCTCATCGTGCTCTTGGCGTGTCTTGCCTGGTTGCTGCCTGGCCTGTTCGGCCGCGCGCCGTGGAAACCCGACGAAGCCTACACCGTTGCCATCATCGCCCACTTCTACCACAGCCGCGACTGGCTGGTGCCGATGCTCGGCGGCCAGCCGTTCATGGAAAAACCGCCGCTGTTTTACTGGACCGCGGCGGCTTTCGCCCGGCTGTTGCATCCGGTACTCGCGCTGAACGAGGCCGCGCGTTTCGCCACCCTGCTTTACATGTTGGTGACGCTGGCCGGCATATGGCTGATGGCACGCGAGTTGTACGACCGTCAAGTCGCGCGGCTCGCACCCCTGGTCTTGCTCAGTTGCCTTGGCCTCCTCTATCGCGGCCACGAGTTGTTTACCGACATCGGCCTGCTCGCGGGATTCGCACTAGCCTGGTACGGCATGGCGCTCAGCTTGCGGCGTGCGTTCGCCGGTGGCCTGTGGCTCGGTGCCGGCACCGGTCTCGCGTTCATGTGCAAGGGCCTGATCGCACCCGCCGTTCTCGGGCTGATCTTCGTGTGCCTGCCGCTGCTCTTGCGCGAGCGCCGTCCGCGGCACTGGTGGCTGGTTGCGGGCGTGGCGCTGCTCGCTGCGCTACCCTGGCTGCTGATCTGGCCGGTGCTTTTGTACCGCCATGCACCGGCGCTGTTTCACGAATGGTTATGGGAAAACAATCTGGGGCGTTATCTTGGTTGGAACGTATGGGGCGGCGCGTTTCACGACCGCTGGTATTACGCCAAGGAACTGCCATGGATGTGTTTTCCGGCCTGGGCGCTCGCCTTGTATGCGCTGTGGTGCCAGCGCCGGAACTGGCGCACACCAGCGATCCTGTTACCGGCACTCAGCGTGCTGGTCATCATCGTAGTGCTGCAGACATCGCACTCCAGCAACGACGTGTACGCGCTACCGCTGCTTCTGCCGCTCGCGGCGCTGGGCGCAATGGGTGTCGCACAACTGCCGAAGCTGGGCGCGCGTTTCCTGAACTGGGGCGCGTGGCTGCTGTTCGGCGGTTTCGCGGTTCTATTGTGGCTCGGCTGGTCCGCGGAACTTTCCGGCCAACCGGCGTGGCTGGTTGCGGAATTCACCCGTTGGGTGCCTGCCGGTTCGGTGCATTTTCAGGTTTGGGCGTTGGCGGTCGCCGTGTGTTACAGCGCCGCCTGGCTGTATCTGGGACTGCGCCCGCGCTTGTCCGGCGAGGGCGCGCTGCTGCACTGGACACTGGGGGCCGCGCTGGTCTGGTCCCTGGTGATGAGCCTGTGGTTGCCGGCGCTGAACGCCGGCAAATCTTATGCTCCGGTGATGCACGCCCTGGCCAGCGCATTTCCCGCGCATTACAACTGTGTGGCTACGCAGGGCGTGGGCGATTCGGAGCGCGGCATGCTCGCCTATTACGATGGCATAGACACGCGGCCTTCCCGGACACTGCATTCCCTGAACGAGTGCCAACTTCTGCTGGTGGAAGGCGGGCGGTTGGCGCCCACTGATTTCACCGGTTGGCTGCCGCTCTGGAGCGGCGCACGCGCGGACAGCCGCGGCGAACATTTCTTGCTGCTGGTCCGTGACCCACGGCCGGCAGAATTGCCCCTTGCGCCAGTTGCCGACGATACGTATGTTGGACGGCATTACCGTCACCATCCCCATCAGCACGGGTGGGGCATCCATGGCAAATACCGCAAATCAGGGAATCCGCGCCAAACTCGAACAACTGCGGGTCGAGCATCGTGATCTCGACATGGCCATCAGCCGGCTCACGGATGATCCGCACACCAACGAACTGCAGCTCAAGCGCCTCAAGAAACGCAAGCTGCAACTCAAGGACTACATCGCCAAGCTCGAGAGCCTGATGATTCCGGATCTTGACGCCTGAATGTATCGGCGTTGCCGGGGTGTGCCCGATTATCGCGGCTAGCGATCTGCCAGTGAATCCGGCGCGGCGGCCTGATCATAGACCCTGGCATCAATGAATATGCGCACCACATCGCTGTCGAGCTTGCCCTGCTGCGCCTCGTCTTCGAGCACCCTGAAGGCCCGTTCCAAAGGCAGGGACTTCCGGTAGGGCCGGTCGGTAGCGGTGAGGGCGTCGTAAATGTCGGCTACCGTCATGAGTCGCGACGCCAAGGGGATGTCCGCTGCGGTACGCCCGCGCGGATAGCCGCTGCCGTCGAGCTTTTCGTGGTGCGCGCCCGCGATCTCGGGAATCGCCGCCAGCTCTTCCGGCCAGGGGATACGCCGCAGGAAATTGTAGGTATGCAGCACATGCGCTTCGATTTCGCGCCGCTCCTCGGCGCTCAGGCTGCCGCGCGGGATGGACAACACGCGTCGCTCTTCGGCGGTCAACAGCGGCGTGCCCTCCTCGGCGAGGCTGTACTCGACTGCCTGCTTGAACGCCTTGCCGGATTTTTTCTTCGCGAGTTCCGGCTCGTTGGCTTCCTGGATGGCCGCCCAGTAAACCTCCAGGGCCGAAAGCTTGTTCTGCAGTTCCTGTTCGATGGTCCGCAGTTCCTGGCGTGAATCCATGCCGCCTCTCAGCATCACCAGTTGCTGCGCCAGCGCACGGCGCTTGAGGCGCTCTGTTTCCACGCTGATGCGCGCCCGGATGGCCTGAAAATCCTCGGACGTGAGCTTGTGGGATTTGACCAGCACGTTTTCACGCACCCCGATCTTGCCGAAATCGTGCAGCAGCGCGGCATAGCGCAGCTCGCGTAACTGGCGGGCATTGAAATGCGCGGCGTTAAAGCGCGCCACGCCGGAATGCGGCAGGGCTTCCGCCAGACCCGTGGTCATGCGCGCCACGCGGAAGGAATGACCGTTGGTGACCGGGTCGCGCTGCTCAATCGCCGTGACCGCGGCGGTCACGAAACCCTCGAACATGTTTTCGACGGCCAGCAGCAGGCGGTTGTTTTCCAGGGCGACCGCCGCCTGAGTCGCGAACGCACGCAGCAGCGGCAGCAGCTGCGCGTCGAAAGGCAGAATTTGGCGCGTCGCGCTCGCGGTGTCGTCCAGCTTGCCCGCCGCTTCGCGCTTGCGATTGATGAATTCGATGGCGCCGATGACCGCACCCTGCGGCGTACGCAGCGGCACGGCGTACAGCGTGACGCTGCGATAACCGAAGCGCCGGTCGAAACTGTCGTTGAAACGCCAGGGCACGCCCGCCGGCGGTGCGTAGGCGTCGGCTACGTTGATCTCCTCACCGCTCACGCTCACGTAACCGGCAATCGAGGAGCGGTTCAGGGGCAGGCGCTGTTCCTGAAACGTGAAGTCCACCGATGCGTTCTGCGCCAGTCGCAGTACCAGTTCACCGTCGCCGTTGGTTTGCTTGTCGATCAGAAAGATGCCGGCGGCGTCACAGCCCGCCAGGCGCCGCGCTCCGGTGAGAATCAATGCAAGCAACGCCTGCGGGCCGCGCTCGCCGGTGAGCGCCATGCCCAGTTCGCCGAGCGCGCGCCATTGGCGGCGCGTGCGTGCGCCCTCCGCGGCTAGATGCAGCGTGGCCGCAATGGCCGCCGGCGGCCACGAGTTCGAAATGCAGGTCACGCCCGCCTGCGCTATGGATTCGTCGGCGACCATTGCGGCATCCCCGGCCGCCGCCTGCCAGTGGGCGGGGTTCGCCTCGGCGGAGAGCAGGCCGGGACTGAGACACAGCACCGTGCAGTTCCGGCCGGACAAATCCGCGGGTGTCTGGACGACGGCAAATTGCAGCCCGTCCTTCGTCAGGGCGGCAAGTTGTTCGGAACTGAAATAGCCGGATGCGGCGGCGACCAGTGTCACAGGTAATACTCCCTTCTCAAGCTTTCATCGGCCGGCATTCAGGCGCCGGCCGTGGCCGTGCGCCGGATGGTCTTGAACAACTCGTCCACCGCTACCGTCGCCACCAGCACGTCGGGCGCAACGGGTTCGTCACCGGGCTCCGGCGCCAGCCAGTCGCGGCGCGGCGGCAGGCGCGCACCCAGTGCGCTGAAGTCGAACAAGCTTGGATCGGCAAGATGCGAAGGCACCACGTCGCGCAGCGCCGCGAAGATGGAAGCTGTGCGTTCCGGATGCAGGCGCTCCCACTCGGCCAGCATCGCCTTCACTGCTTTGCGCTGCAGGTGTTCCTGCGAGCCGCACAGGTTGCAGGGAATGATGGGGAATGCCCGCAGCGCGGCGTATTTGGCGATGTCGCGCTCCTCGGCATAGGCGAGCGGGCGGATCACGACATGGCGGCCGTCGTCGGACCGCAACTTGGGCGGCATGGCTTTCAGTTTGCCGGCATGGAACAGGTTCAGGAAAAACGTCTCGATGATGTCGCCGCGATGGTGCCCGAGCGCGATCCGGGTGACGCCGTGTTGCGCCGCAAAGCTGTAGAGCGCGCCGCGTCGCAGGCGTGAGCACAGGCCGCAAGTAGTCTTGCCTTCCGGCACCACGCGCTTGACCACGCTGTAAGTGTCCTGCTCGAGGATATGGAACGGTACGCCGATACGCTGCAGGTATTCCGGCAGTACGCGCTCCGGGAAACCCGGTTGCTTCTGGTCCAGATTGACCGCCAGTATCTCGAACTCCACCGGCGCGCTCCTGCGGAGCTTGAGCAGAATATCGAGCAGCGTGTAGGAATCCTTGCCGCCCGACAGGCACACCATGACCCGGTCGCCCGTCTCGATCATGTTGAAATCCTGGATAGCCTGACCCACCTGCCGGCGCAGGCGTTTTTCCAGCTTGTTGACGTTTATCGGGCGTCTGGACATGAAGCAGATCCCTGCGCACAAAACGCGCCCATTCTAGCGGGTTTCACGGGCCGGCCACCGGCTCGCATCAATGCTCTGCGATGAAGCGGATTTTGGTGCCGTGATCGAGGCGGTAAAACCGGCGTAGCTCGCGCAGCCGCGCGGGATCCTGCGGGCCGGCGAAGCGCCGCGCCAAGCTCAGACAGTAGCGCGCCGCGTCGCGGGTGGCGTCACGGTAGCGCTCCAGCAGCGCGCCGCTCAAGCCGGAATCGAAGCGTGTGTGTTCGAACAGCAGCTGATGCACATCGCCGGCTTCGAGCCCGACCCGGCCCGCGCCGAGCAGCGTGGTGAGCGCGTACTTGTCCACCTCGGCCTGCAATTCGAGTTCCACCGCGCGCACGCCGCGGTCGTACTGCGCATTCCAGGCCAGGTACAGAAAATGGCTGACGCCTTCCAGCGCCGTCCAGAAGTCCTCGAGCGATGCACCGCACGCGAGCCGTTGCAACACTTCGGGATCGAGATACACCGACAGTTCCAGCGCGGCGGACGACTCCCGCAGCAGCAGTTTTTCCGGCAACGGCCGGTAGCTTGCGCCTTCGAGCGCCTGCGCCACACGCGCATCGGTCAACAGAAAATCCTCGACGCGGAATGCCACGTCGAGTTCGTAGAACCGTGCCAGGTAATCCTGCAACGTGCCGAGCGTGGCGCCGGGGGCTGCGGTGTGCATGCACTCAATGCGTGAAGCGGCTGTGTGCGCCCGCGGCCGGCTGCACGCCCAGTTCGCGCAGTTTGTCCGCAGCCCGACGGCTGCCGGTGCGCAGCCACAGCTCGTAGAGCCTGAGCACATCGCGCTCGTCGAACACCCGTGCCTGCTGCGCCACTTCGTTGAACACGTCCACGAACTCGTCGAACTTGCGCGCGAGTTCCGCGAACACCGGATTCAGCACCGCCTCGCGCCGCGAGGCCGGCGGCATGTCCGCGAGCGTGCCGTAGGCGGCGCCGCCCATGCGGCTGTAATAGTCCACATCCACCGGCCGGTGATTGAGGTAGTCGCTGAAAAAGCCGGAGATGAACAGCGCCACGTCGCCCAGCCGCTGCAACAACTGCTGGCGCCGCTCCGGCGAGCCGGCCTCGAAAGCCTCCGCCAGCATGCCCGCCAGCGGTTTCAACCGGTAACCGCCCGCGTGCGCGTGTGCGTACAGCGCCTCGGTGCGCGCAAACTCGGTGGCCAGCCGCACCACGTACTGTTCGGTATGCGCCTCGGCCGTGACCTGCCGTCGCTCCAACGCGCCGCCAATCGACTGGCGGAACCAGTCCTCGAGATTTTCCACCGCAATGACCCGCTGGCTGCCCATGCTGTCTCGCTGCCTGTGTGCCGCATTGACGCGGCCTTGATCTTTAGCCTAGCAGGCACGGGAAAAGTTGCACGCCCATCGGTCGGCGACAAACGGGGCACATTGGCAGCGTGTATCATCGAGTGCTGACAGAAGCTGCAGCGGTAATGCGGATTGAAAACCAGCGCTGGAGCCGGCACCCCGGAACTCGATACCGGAATTGCCGCAGTCGGTGCGGCAAAGCGTGACTATTACGGTCCCGCTAAAACTCCCGCTTGAAAACCAGGCTCACGCCTTGGCGTGCGCCGCCGGTGACATACATGCCCACCGATCCGGTCTGGTCGAGATAATAGGCGAATCCGAAGTAGGCTCCGCTTGCGCGTGCCGCGGAAAAATCCTGCACGCCGTTCAGCGTGCCACTGTCGGTTTCATGGCCGGATATGTTCTGCCAGTAGCCGCCGGCTGAAAACCGCCAGCGGCCCAGTCGCAATGCCGGTCCCAGCGAGGCGTAGCCGGTGTACCAGGTGGCATCCGCCTGCTGGTTCGTACCGCTGTAACTCATGTCGTGCCAGGTGTAACCGGCACGCACATCCACGCTCCAGTAATTGTCAAACTCGCGTTGCCAGGTAAAGAACAAGCCCAGAAACGGACCGTACCCGTCTCCCAGGGGATTGAGCGTGGCATTATCGATGCCGGCGGTCATGTAACCGCCCTGCAGACCGAAACCCGCTTCCGGCGCCACGGGTTGCACAAAGCTGAGGCCGTAGCGGCTGATAGCGGCCCGATGACTGCCGTCGCTGTAGGCAAAATCCGTGCGATAGCTACCGAGATCCAGCGCCGCGCTCATGCCCGGCGCATAAATGTCAGTGTCGTCTGCCTGCGCGCATTGCCCCCCGGACAACGCCGCCAGCGCCAGCAATGCGAGCAGGAATTCCCGTTTCAGGTGCATGCGCTATTCACCCATATCGCAGTTTGAGCATCAGAATGATCGCCGCAAGGAACAAGGTAACGGCATTGGCGAGCGTCACCACGAGATCGTGGATCAGCAGGCCGTAGGCCAGCCACAATGCGATGCCGACGGTATACGCCCAATACATGCCCAGTGAAATGCCGCGCGTGTCGCGCGTTTTGAACGAGCGCCACACCTGCGGCACCAGAGACAGCGTGGTCAGCGCTGCCGCGGTGAGACCAATGATGCGCGGAATGTTCACGCGGCCTCGCGCTCGTAGTCATCCGCCGCGGTTTGATCGCGGCCGGCCGGCGTGTGTGCCGCACGCAGGATCAACGTCACAACAATCACCACCACTATATTGATTATCAGTGAATACAACGCGGCGTAGCCCGGTATGGTAAGCGCGCCCAAGTGCAGCGGATAAATCGAGGTCCTGAAATCCTCAGCCGCCACCATAGCCGTGCCCACGATCATGCCTGCGACCCAGCCGACGACCAGCGCCCAGCGGTGCAGCCAGCGAGTATAAAGTCCAATCACCACGGCGGGCAACGTCTGAATAATCCACACCCCGCCCAGCAGTTGCAACTGAATCGCATACTGCTCGGGCAGAAAAATGATAAACGCAAGCGCGCCCAGTTTCACCAGCAATGACACGAGTTTCGCCATGCCCGCTTCCTGTTTGGCGCTGGCGCCGGGCTTGAGGTATTCCTTGTAGATGTTGCGCGTGAACAGGTTGGACGCGGCGATCGACATGATGGCCGCGGGCACCAGCGCACCGATAGCGATGGCCGCGAATCCCACGCCCGCGAACCAGGCCGGAAAGGAGTGCAACAGCAGCGCCGGCACCGCAAAGGTGGTGCCGTACTGCTTGAACCAGCCGGCGTACGCCGGGTCATGCTGCACGCCGGCGGCGACCGCCATGTAGCCCAAAAAAGCGATCAGCGCCAGCACCAGTGAGTACGCCGGCAGCAGCGACATGTTGCGCTTGATGGTGCGGCGGCTGTTGGCGCTCAGCACGCCGGT
>JBOIAZ010000064.1:0-13365 GCA_050739175.1 Gammaproteobacteria bacterium | reverse complement strand
ACCTCTCCCACCGATCCATCCCTGGAATGCTCCCGGCTCGGCATCCCTGCCTCGCGCTCAACCGGATTGAGATGCCACTGGCATCTCAATGAAGACACCGGACTCGCCCAACTGAGCTACGCCGGCTTAATGCAAAAGTCTCGAACCATCCCTGGTGCGCTGACCAGCCCCGACATCGTGTCGGGTCGTTCGCCGGGCGCGAAGCAGTGCTTCGCGGAAATCTCCCGGCTCACCCCAGCTCGGCCACTGCGCTGCGCAATCCTGCTTCGCTTATGGTCCAGGGCAGACTTCCTGTCTGCCCGCTCGAAGCTTCGCTTCTCGCCCCTGCCTCGCGCTCCACCGGATTGAGATGCCCCTGGCATCTCAATGACGACACCGGTCTCGCCCCACTGAGCACGCCGGCTTAATGCAAAAGTCTCGAACCATCCCTGGTGCGCTGACCAGTCCCGACATCCCTGTCGGGCCGTTCGCAGGGCGCGAAGCAGTGCTTCGCGGAAGGCCCCTTGCTCACCCGGGATTTCAAGCGCGCGCGAGTATAGCGGACCGCTTCAGGGGCGTAAATCTCAGCGCCGGTGGCAGCGCCGCAAGCGCACGATAACCTCCACGCCATCCTGTTCGGTGCCGAGCGGTGGCACCGGAAGTTTCGCAAACTCGACTTGTTCCTGGGGAATGTCGGCCAGCTCGCCGGTATCCGCATTGTAAAAATGGTGATGCGCATCCGTGGTCGGATCATAAAACACGCGCGTGGGGTCCACGATCACTTCGCGTATCAGGCCCTTGTCGGACAGCAAGCGCAGCGTGTTATACACCGTCGCCTTGGAGACCCTGGCGTCGCCGCGATTCACCGCCGCTAGGATCTGCTCCGCGGACAAATGCTGCGGCTTGCAGAACAGCAGCTCGGCAATTTGAAGCCGCTGCGGCGTGGGCGTGACGCCATGGCTTGCAAGCTGAGCCGCCAGCGCGTCACCGCTCAGCGGAATGAATTCGATATCGCGCATGATGATCGTTACATAAGCTCCGGACAAGGCAAGTATAGGCAAATGATTTGGCCGCTGTCCATGCCGTTGAATCTTGAGGCCCCGCCGCGCCGTCGTGCCCGGGGCTCGATCCCCACACCCGGCTTGATTTCAGCGGAAAACTGCTCGTAGACTGGCCCGCGGGTCCCAACGCATGCGCCGCCAGCGTAAACTGCGGACTTACGCCGTATCATCCAGGGAGGAGAACATGCGCAGGGAATACGGATTTACGTTGTTGGAATTGTTGACAACCGTCTCGGTGCTGCTTGTTCTTGTCGGCCTGGGCGCGCCCAGTTTCACCCACGTCGTGCGCCAAAACCGCGCCAGCGCCAGGGTCAATGAATTGCACGCCGCGCTCAACTTTGCGCGCCAGAGCGCCATTGTCCGCAACAGCTACGTGGTACTGTGCAAAAGCGCGGATGGCGAACGCTGCAAACACGACCTGCCGGACTGGAATGGCGGCTGGTTGATATTCGACGATCTGAATCGGGACAGTGCCGTGCAGGTCAACGCGGGTGAACCGGTTCTGCGCGTCCATGGGCCGCACGCGACACGGGCGCGCATCATCAGCAATCGCAACTCTTTCACCTTCAGGCCCATCGGTACCAACAGCGTCAATGGCACGTTGCGTTACTGTTCCGAAGACGGCAGGCACGACCGTGCGTTGATCGTCAGTGTCACTGGGCGTGTACGGTCCACGGACCAGCCCAACCGCGACACTAACCTGGCCTGCCCGTAATGCGCGCTGCGGCCAGTCCGGCATTTTCCGGTACGGCATCGGATGAAAAATGATTGGATTTTGTGCGCTGACTCAGGACGCCGCACGCCTGCGTGAAAACAATCCTTCGAGAATAAGCATGGCGGCGCCCACGGTGATGGCGGAGTCCGCCAGGTTGAAGGCCGGGTAATACCAGCCCTGATAGTGGAACTGCAGGAAATCAATCACGTAGCCGTGCCATAGCCGGTCAATAACGTTGCCGACCGCCCCGGCCAGCACCAGCGCCAGCGCGCATGCCCGCCACCTGGATTCCCGGCGCGGCAGGAAGCGCATCCATACGACGATGGCGGCACTCACCACCAGGGCCAGGATGGTGAAAAACCAGCGCTGCCAGCCCGAGGCACCGGCGAGAAAACTCCAGGCAGCGCCGGGAGTGTGGATCAGCACCAGGTTGAACACCGGCAGCACCCGAACGGAGTCGTAAACCGCGAGATGGCTCGCCACCAGCCACTTGCTCAGTTGGTCGAGCAGGATGACCGCAGCCGAAAGCCACAGCCAGATCCATGCGCCGTATTTCCATGGCTGCTCGGCGTTCATGCAAACTCCCTTTGCTCGCCCGCCCCCTCCACGTTCTGCACACAGCGCCCGCACAGTGCCGGATGTTCTGGATGCCTGCCCACATCCTCGCGATGATGCCAGCAGCGTGCACACTTGGCATGCGCAGACGGTCTGGTGACCAGCCACAGACCGGGCAGCTCCGCCGTCGGTTCGGCCTCACGCGGCTGCTGGCCGGCGGGGTGTACACGCGCATACGAAGTAATGAACAGGTATCGAAGCTCATCCCCGAATTTCCGCAACGGCGACGCCAGCGGCGCATCGCAGTACAGGTCCGCCTCCGCATCCAAAGACGAGCCGATGGTACCGGCGATGCGCAGCTTTTCGAGTTCCTTGCGCACGGCATCCCGTACCTTGAGCAGCGTGTCCCAGGCCGCGGTATCCACGATCACGCGCGGCAATGCGTGCCATTCCGCCAGAAATACCGAGGCTGGGCGCTTTCCCGGCAGGAACTGCCAGGCTTCCTCGGCGGTGAAGCTCAGGATCGGCGCCAGCCAACGCAGCATGGCTTCGGCCACGTGAAACATCGCGGTCTGACAGGAACGGCGCGCGCGGCTCGCGGCCTGCGTTGTGTACTCGCGATCCTTGATCACGTCAAGATAAAAATTGGAAAGCTCCACCACGCAGAAGCTGTAGACTTTCTGGTAAATCAAATGCAACTGGTATTCCGCGTAGGCTTGGCGCACCTCGTCCTGCAGTTGCGCCGCGCGCGCCAGCAACCACTGATCCAGGGCCAGCAATGCATCAGCCGGCAGCGCATCGCGCACGGGGTCGAAATCGTAAAGATTGGCCAGCAGATAACGCAACGTGTTGCGCATCTTGCGATAGGCTTCCGCCATGTGCTTGAGGATATTGTCGGACACCGACAGCTCGCCGCTGTAATCGGTGGCGGCCACCCACAACCGCAACACGTCGGCGCCCAGTCGCTTGATGACTTCCTGCGGCGCCACCACGTTGCCGAGCGATTTCGACATCTTGCGACCCTGCTCGTCCACCGTGAAGCCGTGGGTGAGCACGCCTTGGTAGGGCGCGCTGCCGTGAATCGCCACCGAAGTCAGCAACGAAGACTGGAACCAGCCGCGATGCTGGTCCGACCCTTCCAGATACAGATCCGCCGGATGGCCGGCACCCAGACCGAGGCGCGGCATGCCCACGCAGTAATGCACCACGCCGGAGTCGAACCACACGTCGAGAATGTCCGGCACCTTTTCATAGTGCTCGGTGTCCTGACCCAACATTTCCTTGGCGTCGAGCTCAAACCAGGCGTCAATACCGGCCTGCTCCACACGCTCCGCCACCTGTTCCAGCAGCTCCTGGGTGCGCGGATGCGGTTCCGCCGTCTGCTTGTGCACGAACAGCGCGATCGGTACCCCCCAGGTACGCTGGCGCGAAATGCACCAATCGGGCCGGTTGGCGACCATGCCCTCGATACGCTGCTCGCCCCAGCCCGGCGTCCATGTCACTTGCTTGATTGCGGCCAGCGCCTGCGTGCGCAGCCCTGCCCTATCCATGCCGATGAACCACTGCGGCGTGGCGCGAAAAATCACCGGCGTCTTGTGGCGCCAGCAGTGCGGGTAGCTGTGGCGGATGGTTTCGTGGTGCAGCAGCATGCCGCGCTCGGTCAATACCCGCACGATATGATCGTTGGCCTTGAACACATGTTCGCCGGCAAACAGCCCGGTGCCGGCGACGAACACGCCGCGGTTGTCCACCGGATTGTCAACCTTGAGGCCGTACTGCTGGCCGAGCGCGAAGTCTTCGTGCCCGTGGCCGGGCGCGGTGTGCACCGCACCGGTGCCGGCATCCAGCGTCACATGTTCACCGAGCACGACCGGCACGAGGCGCGCGTAAAACGGATGGCGCAGCTTGAGTCCCTCGAGTTGCTTGCCACGCGCCGTCGCCACGGTTTTCCATTGAGTCACGCTCAAGCGCTGCATCACGCCCGGCACCAGCTCGCGCGCCAGCAGCAACTGTTCACGGCCGAGGCCCGCGTCACATTCAACCAGTGCATATTCGAACTCCGGATGCAGCGCCACCGCCTGATTGGCGGGCAATGTCCAAGGCGTGGTGGTCCAGATGGCGACCGCCGCGGGCAGTCGGCTGTCGGCGATGTGCAGGCGTTTTTGCAGTTCCGCGGGCTCGGCCACCGCAAAGCGCACATCGATGGCAGGCGAAGTCTTGTCCTCGTACTCGACTTCAGCTTCGGCCAGCGCGGAGGCACAGTCCAGGCACCAGTGCACGGGTTTCAGACCTTTATATAGGTGTCCGCGACGGATGACTTCGGCCAGCGCCCGCAACTGCCCGCCCTCGTAAGCCGGCGCCATGGTGAGATAGGGGTGTTCCCAGTCGCCGAGCACGCCGAGGCGTTTGAAGTCGGCGCGCTGGCTGTCCACCTGCTCCTGCGCGTAGGCGCGGCAGGCGGCGCGGAAAGTCTTGGCGTCCACTTTCTGCCCGACCCGCCCGAGCTTTTTCTCCACCTGCTGCTCGATGGGCAGGCCGTGACAATCCCAGCCCGGGATGTAGGGCGCGTCAAAGCCGTCGAGCGAACGTGACTTGACCACGATGTCCTTGAGGATCTTGTTGACTGCGTGGCCGATGTGAATGTTGCCGTTGGCATAGGGCGGCCCGTCCTGCAGCACGAAGCGTGCTCGGCCTTTGCGTGCCTCGCGCAGCAGGCCGTAGACGTCCTGCTGCACCCAGCGCTTGAGTAATTCCGGCTCGCGCTGCGGCAGATTCGCCTTCATGGCGAAATCGGTACGCGGCAGGTTCAGTGTATGTTTGTAATCATTCACGACATATACTCACGACAGCCTATTCAAACCAGCGCCCGCTGTTTCAGCCAGGCACGCGCGGCGGCGACATCCTGCGCCATTTGCGCTTTGAGCGCCTCCAGACTGCCGAACTGCGCGTCGTCGCGCAACTGATGCAGCAGCTCCACTCGCAAATGTCGTCCATACAATTCGCCCTTGAAATCGAAAATGAAAACTTCCAGGCGCGTCTCGCGTCCGCCCGCGGCCGGACGCTTGCCCACGTACGCCGCGCCGTAGCGCGTTGCGCCATCCAGGGCGCGCACGGCCGCCACGAAGATGCCGTTTACCGGCGCCACCCGCCGCTTCAGCGCGATGTTGGCGGTGGGAAACCCCAGCGCCTTTCCCAGTTTTTCACCGTGCATCACCCGGCCGCTCAGTGAGTAGGGTCCCCCGAGCAACTCGGCCGCCAGTTGCAGATTCCCGGCCGCCAAACATGCGCGGATGCGCGTGCTGCTGACCCTTGCGCCCGTCCGCAGCAAACCCGGCAGGCTCTGCACCTCGAATCCGCGTTCGGCACCCGCCGCCTGCAGCGTGGCCAGGTCTCCGCCGCGGTCACGGCCGAAACGGAAATCGTCGCCCACCACCAGATGACGCACGCCCAGGCCGCGGACCAGGACGCGCTCGATGAATTCCGCGGCGACCATCTGAGCGAGTGCGGCATTGAAGCGCAGGCACAGCAGCCGGTCCACGCCGCAGGCCGCGAGCGCCTGAACCTTTTCGCGGAGATTCATCAGCCGTGCCGGTGCCTTGTCCGGCTCCAGGTATTCCAGCGGCGCGGGCTCGAACACCACCACCGCAGCCGGCACACCGCGACGCCGGGCCTGCGTCACCAGCTCCCTGAGAACCTGCTGATGGCCGAGATGCACGCCATCGTAATTGCCGATGCTCGCGGCACAACCGCGGTGCCGTGGTTTCAGGTTCGCCAGGCCACGGATCAGCTCCATGACGCCGTCCGGGGATTATATATAAGGTGTGCCCGCAATCAGGTCACCGGTGCACGGCGCAAATGCTGCAGGCGGAAACCGCTCAGGAACAACGCCAGGAAATACACCGCGATGGCAGCGGCAAGCCAGATCGCCAGCCACAAAATCCGTTGTCCGGCCGCACGCGCCAGCCAAACGTGCAGCGGGCCCGCCAGTCCCCAGAGCAGCGCGGCCATCGCCGCATTTGCAATCAGCACCCGCCGCCACAGAAGCCGCCAGCCCGCCGCCGGCTGGTACGCCCGCGCCCGCCGCAACCCTCGGTACAGCAGCGCGGCATTGATGAACGCCGCGAGCGACGTGGATAAGGCCAAACCCGCGTGCGGCGCGGTCAGACCGCTCAGCGCCCAGGGAACGGTGATGATCAGATTGAGCACCACGTTGGCCACCACGGAAATCACCCCGATCTTTACGGGTGTGCGTGAATCCTGGCGCGCGTAAAACCCGGGCGACAGTATCTTCACCAGCGTGAATCCCACCAGGCCGACGGCGTACGCCATGACGCTGGCCTCCGCCATGCGCGAATCGTAGGCATTGAAATGCCCGTAGTTGAACAAGGTCACCAGCAAGGGGCCGGCGAGAAAAAACAGCCCCACCGCGGCCGGAATCGCCACCACCACCGCAAGCCGCAGCGCCCAGTCGAGCGTGGCGGAAAATCCAGCGGAAGATTTGGCGGCAAAATGCTGGGCCAGATTAGGCAGGATCACGGTGCTGAGCGCGATCGAGAACACGCCCAGCGGAAATTCCATGAGACGGTCGGAATAATACAGCCAGCTCACGCTGCCGGTTGCCAGGAACGAGGCAATGATAGTGTCCACCACCAGGTTGATCTGCGTGACCGAGGAACCGAACAGGGCGGGCAACATGAGCTTCAGAATACGGCGTACGGCTTCATGTCCGTCGGACAGCCGCGGTCTCGGCAGGAGTTTGAGTCGCCACAGGAACGGCACCTGGAATGCGAGCTGCACCACGCCGGCGACGAACACACCCCAGGCGAGCGCCATGCCGGGATTGTGCATGTGCGGCGCCAGCCAGACGGCCGCCGCAATCAGGACGATGTTGAGCAACACCGGCGTGAACGCCGGCACGCCGAAGCGCCCATAGGTATTGAGGATGCCGCCGGCGAACGCCGTCAGCGAGATGAACAGCAGGTACGGAAACGTGATCCGCACCATGGCGACCGTGAGTTCGTATTTGCTTTCGTGCGCGCTGAATCCCGGCGCAAAGATCCACACCAGCACCGGTGCGGCGATTACGCCGATAACTGTGACGATCAACAGCACCAGCCCGAGACTGCCGGCCACTCGGTCGGCAAGTTCCTTGACTTCGTCGTGCTCGCGCGTGGTCTTGTATTCCGAGATCACCGGCACGAACGCCAGCGAGAACGCACCCTCGCCGAAAGTGCGGCGCAGAAAATTGGGGATCTTGAAGGCCACGAAGAACGCGTCCATGACCGCGCCGGCGCCGAAATAGCGCGCCAGTACCACATCCCGGGCGAAGCCCAGGATGCGTGACAGAAAGGTCATGCCCCCTACGAGGGACGTGGCCTTGAACAGGGCGCGGGACATGCGACGGCGGTCCAGGCGTTGAGCGCTTGAAGGCCCGCATGATACCGGCCTTCGCCGCAACCCGCCATGCAAATTGCGAGGCGCGCGGGCACACCGGCAGACTCCGGCGTGCAAGCCGGTTTGCGTTGCGCGCCCCGGATGAAATCCGTATAGTACGCAGCCTTTGCGGCCGGCCCCGGCCTCAAGTTACGGAATTTTCCAGGAGTTTTACCTTGGCCAATACCAAGCAATCCAGAAAGCGTGCCCGTCAGTCGGTAGCGCATCGCGAACACAATGCGCCCCTGCGCTCCATGGTGCGCAGCCACATCAAGAAAGTCGCCAAACTCACGGCGCAGGGCAAGAAGGCCGAGGCCACAACCGCTTACAAGGAAGCAGTACCGGTGATTGACCGCATGACCGACAAGGGCCTGATCCACCGCAATAAGGCCGCGCGCCACAAAAGCCGTCTGAACGAGGCCATCCGCGCCATCAAGGCCTGAACCGCTTCTGCCGCCATACCAACCGAAGCCGGCTGAATGCCGGCTTTTTGTCGCCTGCTAAGCGCATGACCTGCAGGTTCGGCTGGGTTGCAGCCAATGCTTGGCCGGCGCGGAACACACGCACTTCACCTTTGGATATCCGCTGCCAGACTTCGGCGGAAAGCGGCGTGCTCGCGAGCACGATGTACGCGTCGCGGCCCTGGTACAGCGCTACGCTCCAGCCGTCACGATTGGGCGCGGTTTCGCCGCCCTAGCGCGCGAACTCGTGCAACGGTACGTGCACACGCGTGGGCACGCTGGCCGCATAGCCCGGCAGTTCGTTCGCACATGCGCGGGGCGTGGTTGAGTCAGTTCTTGTCGGGCGGCGTGGTGATCCCGAGGTTATAGGCCTCGAAGGCCCAGACATCGGCGGTCTGTGCGATCTGCTTGTCGGTCGGCATGTACACGTGGCTGGTGCTGCCGGTGGTGCGCAGCAGTATCGGATTGCCGCAGCCCTGCGCCCGCTGGATCTTGGCGGTGAACTTGAACTCGTGGCTTGGCACCACGCGGTCATCGTCCCACGACGTGGTGATCAGCGTCGGCGGATAGCAGGTGCGCGGACGGATGTTCTGCAACGGCGAATACTTGATCAGCCACTTGAACGCCTGCTTTTGGTCCGAGGTGCCGTATTCCGGCGCCCACAAAGCTCCGCCCGAGAACTTCTGGTAACGCAGCATGTCGAGCACGCCGTGGCCGATATAGGCCGCGCCGAACAACTCAGGATGCTGGGTAATCGAAGCGCCGGTCAGCAGGCCACCGTTGGAATAGCCCTGGATGCCGAGGTGTTTCGATGAGGTGTAACCCTCCCTGATCAGATATTTCGCCGCCCAGGCGAAATCATCGAAGACGTTCTGTTTGTTGCCGAGCATACCGGCTTTGTGCCAGGCCTCGCCGTACTCACCGCCCCCGCGCAGATTGGCAACCGCGTACACGCCGCCCATCTCCAGCCACACCGGCAGCATGGGATTGAAGCCGGGCGTGATGGAAATGTTGAAGCCGCCATAACCGTACAGCACGGTCGGATGGCTGCCGTCGAGCTTGATGCCCTTCTTCGCCACGATGAACATCGGCACCCGGGTGCCGTCCTTCGACGTGTAGAACACCTGTTTGGTCTCGTACGGCGACGGGTCGAACTTCACGCCCGGCCGGAAATACACGGAAGTCGCACCGTCCGCGACGGCATAGCGATACAGCGTGGTGGGATAAAGGTAGGAGGTAAACGCGTAGTACAGGGTCTTGGTGTCATTGCGCGCGGAAATGTCTCCCACCGTTCCCAGCGTCGGCAAATCCAGCGTGCGGATCAACTTCCCGTCGGTGTCAAACAACTGTAACCGACTCTTCGCGACGATTTCGTAATCCGCAAGAATCCGCCCGTCGGTCATCGCGGCCCCGGCCAGCACGCCCTCCGCTTGCGGCAACACCATGCGCCAGCCGGCGGGATCCGGACGGCTGAATTGCGTGGCCACGATACGGCCCCGGGGCGCATCGAGCGTCGTCTGCAGGTACAGCGTGTCGTCCACGTGTCCGACCGGCGCGTAGGCCGCATCATTTTTCATGTACAGCGGCTGCAGTTTGGCGCCGATGTCCGGCTTGGCCGGATTGCCGAGGTCCGCATACAACAACTGATTGTTCGGCGAAGTGCCGTTCACCACGAAGACAAACAGATACTTCCCGTCCTCACTGACGGTGCCCTCCACGATCCATTCCGGGTGAGCCGGCACGGAATGGATCAACCGGTCACTGGTTTGCGGCGTGCCAAGCACGTGGTAGTAGAGCTTCTGGTCGACCACCTTCTGGTTGATCTGGTTCTCGCCGCTCGGCGGCTGCGGATAGCGCGAGTAATAAAAACCCTTGTTGTCGTTGGTCCAGGAAATTCCCGAGAACTTCACCCAATGGACCTCATCCGGCAATTCCTTGCCTGTCGCGACGTCCAGTACATGCACGGTTTCCCAGTCCGAGCCGCCCTGGGACAGCGCGTAGGCATAGTACTTGCCGTCCGGCGACGGCACACCGAAGGCCAGGGCAATCGAACCATCCGGTGACAGTTTGTTCGGATCGATCAACACGCGCGGCGTGGCGCCGAAGGCCGACTGCACGTACACCACCGACTGATTCTGCAGGCCGGAATTGCGGCGGAAGAACAGCATGCCGTCGGCGAGCTGATCGGGCGTGGTTTCCTTCGCGTAGTTCCAGAGCGTGGTCAGGCGCTGACTGATCCAGCCGCGCACGGGAATCTTGGCGAGATAGGCGTCAGTGACGGCATTCTCGGCCTGCACCCACTTGTGGAGCTCGGGGCTTTCGAGATTCTCCATCCACTGGTAGGGCGCCGGTACTTTGGTGCCGAAATACACGTCCACGGTATGGTCGCGGTGGGCGACCGGATACGCAAGCTTGTCCGCGGACTGGGCGGATGCAAGTCCGGCCCACAGCAGGACCGCGCCGATCAATACCAAGGCAGCTTTCTTCATGATTATCTCCTGGGCTCGGGTGTCGCGGGCGGCCACCGGTAGAACATGGACAATGTGAACAGCGTTTCGTTCTGCGGACTGCGCGCCGCATATTACCAAACGGCAGGCCGGTATCCGCCGGCCTGCCCGGCCTTGCGGCACGGCCCTTGTGGATTTACCGCGAACAGCTTGCAGCCGGGCCGGCGTATAGTTGCGAACCGTCTAAACCATTCTGCCCCCTGCACAATCAAACGGGTATGGAAGCCGCCAGCGTGCCCCTGAGTCCCCCAGGCAGCCCCGCCGCGAATCGCGATGAGTCAGCCGCCCTCGCCGCGCGGGCCCGGGAGGGCGACATGGGCGCATTCGAGCAGCTGTACCGCCGGCATGCCGGTCGGGTGCACGCCGTGTGCCTGCGCATTACCGCCGACCGCGGTGCGGCTGAGGAATGCACCCAGGACGCCTTCGTGCGCGCCTGGGATGCACTCGCCAGGTTCCGCGGCGACAGCAGTTTCGCCACCTGGCTGACGCGCATCGCCATCAATGTGGCACTGCAGCGCCTGAAACTTGAGCGCCGCCACCTGCGCCTGGTGCAGCCGGGCGGTGCGGAATTCATCGAGGCTCACGCGGCGCCCGATGATGCACCCGAGGCGGATCTGGACCTGGAACGACTGATCGCCACTTTGCCGCCGGCGGCACGCACGGTGTTCGTGCTGCACACGGTCGAAGGCTACAGCCACGAGGAAATCGCCGGGTTGACCGGCATTGCGACGGGCACTTGCAAGGCGCACGTGCACCGTGCGCGGCAACTGCTGCAAGCGAGGTTGCAGGCATGAACAAACCAGCGGATGAAAACCTGGACGCGGCGCTTGCCAAGCTGCCGCGCACTATCGAGCCGGCACGCGACCTCTGGCCCGGCATCACCGCGCGCATTGCGGCACGCCGCACCCGTGTGCGCAACGGCTGGAGCTATGGTGTTGCGGTAGCCGCCGTCGTAGTCGCAGCGGCCGCGGTGACCTGGAGCCTGCTTCGGCCCACTACCCCGGGTACCCAAATGGTGACCAAGGCCACGACGGACCACGGCGTGGTCACCAAGGCAGTGGACATGCTCGCGCAATTCACCGCCCAGCTGGTCAGCGACACCAGCCTGCCACCCAGGGCGCGGGCCGCACTGCTCGACAACCTGCGCATGGTTAACGTCGATATCCTGCACACCCAGGCGGCACTCAAAAAATATCCCGACGATGTAAACCTGCGGGCCCTGTTGTTCAATCTATATCAGCAGCAGGCCCGGCTTCTGAATGAGGCCCAACAGGCCCAGGTTCAAACCACTGCGAGGACTGAAATATGAAACGCATCATGCTGGTATTGACTTATTCCCTGGTGTCATTCCTGACGGCGGTGTGCCTGTTCACGGTGATGATGCTGGTGGCCAATTCGGCGCATGCCGACCCTGGCAACGACGGCAACGTCAATCAGACCCGCGCCGCCACGGCCAACGCCAGCGTGCGGGTCAACAACATCGCCGGCTCCATCACGGTGCAGGGCTGGAACAACAATCAGCTGCGGGTCACCGGCACGCTCACTGATGGCGTGACGCTCGATATTCACGGCTCCGCCGACGATCTGGAAATCCGCGCGGTGTATCCGAACGATTCTCGCAACCATGCGGAAGCGGATCTGACCATCCAGGTGCCGGCCGCGAGTCGCCTGTGGGTGAACACCGTGAGCGCCGACATCGGCGCCAGCGGTCTCAGCGGCCGCGCGCAGCTGGAAAGCGTGAGCGGTGATGTGACGCTCGATTCACGCGCCAATGACATCGCCGCCAAATCGGTGAGCGGCGAGGTGGGCATCACCGGCTCCGCGCCCGAAGCTCATGTGTTTGGCCACAGCATCAGCGGTGACGTGAAAATCAGCTCCGTGGACGGCGACGTGCAGGCCGAGAGCATCAGCGGCACAGTCAAGTTGTTCCAGAGCCGCGTCGATCGCGTGCGCTTGAATTCCACTTCCGGTAACGTGGACTTTTCCGCCGCGCTCGCCAAGTCCGGCAGTTATTCCTTCAACAGCACTAGTGGCAACCTGTCGCTGGCATTCCCCAAGGCGCCGGATGCGCGCTTCGACATCTACAGCTTCAGCGGCGATATTTCCAACAACTTCGGTCCACGCGCGCAGCGCACCAGCGAATTCGGTCCCGGCATGGAGCTGCACTTCACGAGCGGCAAAGGCGACGCCCAGGTAACGGCGCACACGCTGAGCGGCAACATTACGCTACATGCGCCTTGAGCTGGTTTGCTGATTGTGGGAGCAGGATCTCTGCAAGAGCGGTGTCTTCTGTGGGAGCGACGGTTCCCGTCGCGATTCTAATGTTCAAATCATCGCGGCGAGTATCGCCGCTCCTACAACAATCCGCCGATGACCAATTAACCCGCGCAGGGTTCCATTCCCAACGCAAAAAAAATCTTCTGTTCCATTAAACCCTTTGTGCCTGCGGCGCATCTTAGAAAGTAATATCGCGTACGCTGCGCTTGGAGCACTTGCATGCACCGCCTTTATCGCCGCCTGACAAGACTGGCTTTATGTGTGTGGCTGCTCTGCCCGCTCGCGGTTTACGCGCAACCGGCAGCGCCCACAGTCGAGGCAATGCCGGCGATTGGTCCCATCACCGTAGACGGCAAACTGGACGAGCCCGCCTGGCA
>JBOIAZ010000063.1:0-6658 GCA_050739175.1 Gammaproteobacteria bacterium | reverse complement strand
ATGCCCGGGGACAACATCAAGATGGTGGTGTCGCTGATCAGCCCGATCGCCATGGAGGACGGACTGCGCTTTGCCATCCGCGAGGGCGGCCGCACCGTCGGCGCCGGCGTGGTGGCGAAGATCCTTGAATGAGAATCGCGGCGGGGACCGCCGCTCCCAATATTGTAGGAGCGGCTTTCAGCCACGATTCGACAGAGTTTTTGATACAGGCCAGTAGCTCAATTGGCAGAGCGGCGGTCTCCAAAACCGCAGGTTGGGGGTTCGATTCCCTCCTGGCCTGCCAGTTTGAGCGCCAAGTGCGCAGCAGGTTGACGGTTAGATGAATGATGTAATGGAACCCGGGCGCAGCAGCCTGGATACGATCAAACTCATTGGTGCCATCCTGCTGATTATCGCCGGCATCGTGGCGTATTACTGGTTCAGCACCCAGAACCAGTTGCTGCGTGCGGCCTATGTGGTGGCGGGGTTGGTGCTGGCGGCGCTGCTCGCGTGGCAGACACAGCTTGGTCATGCCACCTGGAGTTTCATCTCCAGTTCGCGCACCGAGGTGCGCAAGATGGTGTGGCCGACACGTGAAGAGACGCTGCAAACCACGATTGCGGTCATCGTGGTGGTA
The DNA here is from genome assembly GCA_050739175.1 of Gammaproteobacteria bacterium. Taxonomy (GTDB): domain Bacteria; phylum Pseudomonadota; class Gammaproteobacteria; order Natronospirales; family REEB76; genus REEB76. The sequence goes on along the minus strand of JBOIAZ010000063.1, from coordinate 6,042 downwards.
TTGATTACCGCGGTGCTTATGTGGCTGCTGGACATGTTTCTGTTCTGGGCGTTGCACGGCATCACCGGGCAGGGGAGCTGAGAAATGGCGCTCAGGTGGTACGTGGTGCATGCCTATTCCGGCTTCGAGTCCACGGTCAAGCGTTCGCTCGTGGAGCGCGTGAAGCGCAGCGGCCTGGCTGACAAGTTCGGCGACATCCTGGTGCCCACCGAGGAAGTTGTGGAGATGCGCGAGGGCCAGAAGCGCCGCAGCGAGCGCAAGTTTTTCCCCGGCTATGTGCTGGTGCAGATGGAACTGGACGACCAGACTTGGCATCTGGTGAAGAGCGTGCCCAAGGTCATGGGTTTCATCGGCGGCACTCCGGACAAGCCCGCGCCCATTACCGACAAGGAAGCCGATGCCATCCTGCACCGCGTGCAGGAGGGTGCCGAAAAGCCGCGCCCCAAGGTGCTGTTCGAGCCGGGCGAGGTGGTGCGCGTGATTCAAGGGCCGTTCAACGATTTCAACGGCGTGGTGGAAGAAGTGAATTACGAGAAGAACCGGTTGCGGGTGGCGGTGCTGATTTTCGGCCGCTCCACACCGGTGGAACTGGAGTTCAGTCAGGTCGAGAAATCCTGACTAATGGCAGGCGCGGCGTAGTCGTCGAGAATTTGGATTGCGGCCGGAGACGGCCGCTCCCACTGGGGAGCCTGTAACAACCAGGCGCTAGCACCCGCGAGGAGCACACATGGCAAAGAAGATTCAGGCGTTCGTGAAGCTGCAAATCCCGGCCGGTCAGGCCAATCCGGCCCCGCCCGTGGGTCCGGCGCTTGGCCAGCAGGGCGTCAACATCATGGAGTTCTGCAAGGCGTTCAACGCCCAGACCCAGAAGCTGGAGCCGGGCCTGCCGATCCCGGTGGTAATCACGGTATACACCGATCGCGGTTTCACATTCATCACCAAGACGCCGCCAGCCTCGGTGCTGATCCGCAAGGCCCTCGGCCTGGACAAGGGCAGCGCCACGCCCAACACCAACAAGGTGGGCAAGATCACGCGCAAACAGTTGGAGGAAATTGCCAAAATCAAGATGCCGGACATCACCGCTGCGGACCTGGATGCCGCAGTGCGCACCATCGCCGGTAGCGCCCGCAGCATGGGCGTGGACGTGGAGGGTCTGTGACATGAGCACCAAAATCATCAAGCGCATGCGCGGCGCCCGTGAAAAACTCACGCCCGGAAAGCAATACGCCGTGGACGAGGCCATGTCCCTGGTCAAGGAATTTGCCAAGGTGAAATTCCGTGAATCGGTCGATGTGGCCATCAATCTCGGGATTGACGCCAAGAAGTCCGACCAGGTGGTGCGCGGTTCGACCGTGTTGCCGCACGGCACTGGCAAGAGTGTGCGCGTGGCGGTGTTTACCCAGGGCGCGAACGCCGCAGCCGCAAAACAGGCGGGCGCCGATATCGTCGGTTTCGAGGACCTGGCCGAAAAGATCAAGGCCGGGCAGATGGATTTCGACGTGGTGATCGCGAGCCCCGACGCCATGCGCGTCGTGGGCCAGTTGGGCCAGATTCTGGGTCCGCGCGGCCTGATGCCGAATCCCAAGGTGGGCACGGTGACGCCGGACGTGGCTGGCGCGGTGAAAAACGCCAAAACCGGCCAGGTGCGCTACCGGGCCGACAAAGCCGGCATCGTGCATTGCAGCATTGGCAAGTCGGATTTCGAGCCGAGCGCCCTCAAGGAAAACCTGTACGCGCTGCTGGCCGACGTCAACAAGGTCAAGCCGGCCACGGCCAAGGGCATATATATGAAGAAGCTGACCGTGTCTTCGACTATGGGACCGGGCATCGTGATTGACCAGAATTCGCTGACGCTGTAAGCGCGCCGGCGAGCGCCCAGCCACGGACGGTTGGGCAGTCAGTGGCCGTAAGGACGCAAAATTTTGATGCAGTCGGGATTGACAACCGATACGTCAAAGACCGTGAGCGGAGGCCGTGCAGGAGAACGGCATCCTTAATGAAGCCGCAAGGCTGGCTCACGCAGACGGTGGACTCCGAGTCGGGTTTGGCCTGATTGGGTCGCCGAGCGGTCCGTGGCAACGGGCCGGGTGATGCGTGAGGGAACGCGCATCGTGTGTAACGCGACTCATCAGGAGGTAACGACTGTGCCGATGAGATTGGAAGACAAGCAGGCTCTGGTCGCCGAGGTAAACGCGGTGGCAGCCAAGGCGTATTCCGCCGTGGCTGCCGAATACCGCGGACTGACCGTGGAACAGGTCACCAGCCTGCGCGTGAAGGCGCGCAAGAATGGTGTCTGGCTCAAGGTCGTCAAGAACACCCTGGCGAAGAAGGCCATTGCGGGCACCGAGTTCGAGTGTCTCAAGGAAGCTCTCAAGGGACCGCTGGTACTGGCGTTCTCGAAAGAGGATCCGGGTGCCGCCGCGCGTGTGGCCAAGGATTTCGCCAAGGACAACGAACTGTTCGTGATCAAGGCGCTGGCCCTCGGTGGCAAGCTGCTGCCAACCACGGACCTGGAGCGACTCGCCAAGTTGCCGACCCGTGAGCAGGCGCTGGCCATGCTCATGGGCGTGATGAAAGCGCCGCTCACCATGTTGGTTCGCACCCTGGCAGAACCGCACGCCAAACTGGTACGCACCGTAGCCGCGGTGCGCGACCAGAAGCAGGCGGCTTGATAAACCGATTCGCAATCCCATTTATTCAGGAGTAATGACCATGGCTGTGACAAAAGAAGACGTTTTGGAAACCATTTCCAAGATGACCGTGATGGAGATCGTGGACCTGATCTCCGCAATGGAGCAGAAATTCGGCGTGTCCGCGGCGGCAGCGGTGGCCGCGGCTCCGGCCGCGGGTGGTGCCGCGGGTGCGGCACCCGCCGAAGAGCAGACCGAGTTCACCGTGATTTTGAAGGCGGTGGGTGAAAAGAAGGTCGAAGTGATCAAGGCGGTGCGTACCATCACCGGCTTGGGCCTGAAAGAGGCCAAGGACCTGGTGGAAGGCGCCCCGCAGAACGTCAAGGAAGGCGTGTCCAAGGACGATGCCGCCAAGTTCAAGCAGGCCCTGGAAGCGGCCGGCGCGTCCGTCGAGGTCAAGTGAGGACCGAAGTCCTGTACGGACATGACCCAGTGATAACGGGCCGCATGGCCCAGTGACGGGAACGGCTGGTGGCGCGTGCCACCGGCCCTTCCGTGCTTGTGTCTCGCACCGCGGTCCGGGGCTCCCGGATCGCAGTTGCGGAATTCAATCGCGCGCCACGGGCGCGCTTCGAGGTATTCGAGATGGTCTACACATTCACCGAAAAGAAGCGTATCCGCAAGGACTTTGGCAAGCGTACGAGCGTGCTCGACGTGCCCTATCTTTTGGCCATCCAGCTCGAATCGTACCGCCACTTCCTGCAGATTGACAAGCCGGCGCGTGCGCGTGCCGATGCCGGCCTGCACGCGGCATTCAAGTCGGTGTTCCCGATCGTAAGTTACAGCGGCAACGCGGCACTCGAGTACGTCGAATACGCGCTCGGCGAGCCGCCGTTCGACGAGAAGGAGTGCATCATGCGCGGGCTGACGTATTCGGCGCCGCTGCGGGTGCTGGTGCGCCTCGCGCTCTATGACAAGGACGTGCCGCCCGAGCACCGCCGTCCCAAGGAAGTCAAGGAACAGGAAGTCTACATGGGCGAAGTGCCGCTCATGACCGGCAATGGCACCTTCATCGTGAACGGCACCGAGCGCGTGATCGTGTCGCAGTTGCATCGTTCGCCCGGCGTGTTCTTCGAGCACGACAAGGGCAAGACCCACAGCTCCGGCAAGCTCTTGTTTTCCGCGCGCGTGATTCCCTATCGCGGCTCCTGGCTGGACTTCGAGTTCGACCCCAAGGACTGTATCTTCGTGCGCATCGACCGGCGCCGCAAATTGCCGGTCACCATCCTGTTGCGCGCCCTGGGCTACAACGACAGCCAGATCCTGGAGCTGTTCTTCGAAACCAACACCTTCCATATGAACAAGGAAGGCATCACGCTCGACCTGGTGCCGGAGCGGCTGCGCGGCGAAACCGCGGCCTTCGACATCAAGATCAAGAACAAGATCTTGGTGGAAGAGGGCCGCCGCATCACCGCGCGCCACATCCGTGAGCTGGAAAAAGCCGGCGTTACAACGCTGGCGGTGCCAGCGGCATACCTGGCGGGCAAGACCGTGGCCCACGACGTGGTGCAGATTCCCACCGGGGAGATCCTGGCCAAGGCCAACGAGGAACTCACTGCGGCCAAAGTCGAGGATTTCATCAAGCACAGCGTCAAGGAAATCCGCACCATCTATACCAACGATCTGGATCGCGGCGCGTTCGTCTCCAGCACGCTGCGCGTGGACCCGTCGCGCACGCCGTTTGAGGCGCTGGTGGAAATCTACCGCATGATGCGTCCCGGCGAGCCGCCCACCAAGGACGCCGCCGAGCAGCTGTTCCACAACCTGTTCTTTACCCTCGAGCGCTACGATCTGTCGGTGGTGGGGCGCATGAAATTCAACCGGCGCGTGGGCCGCCAGGCGCTCACCGGCCCGGGCGTACTCTACGACGGCATGTATTTCAGCCAGCGCCAGGATGAATTCTGCAAAAAACTTTACCAGGAGCTCGGCAAGAGTTCCGACATCGTGGACGCATTGCGCGTGCTGATCGACATCCGCAACGGCAACGGCCAGGTGGATGACATCGACCACTTGGGCAACCGCCGCGTGCGTTCCGTGGGCGAGATGGCCGAGAACGTGTTTCGCATCGGTCTGGTGCGCGTGGAGCGTGCGGTCAAGGAACGCCTGGCGCTCGCCGAGAGCGAAGGCCTGATGCCGCAGGAACTCATCAACGCCAAGCCGGTCTCGGCCGCGATCAAGGAGTTCTTCGGCTCCTCGCAGTTGTCGCAGTTCATGGACCAGAACAACCCGCTGTCCGAGGTCACGCATAAGCGCCGCGTCTCGGCCCTGGGCCCCGGCGGCTTGACGCGCGAACGCGCCGGCTTTGAAGTGCGCGACGTGCATCCCACCCACTACGGACGGGTGTGCCCGATCGAGACCCCGGAAGGTCCGAACATCGGCCTGATCAATTCGCTGTCGGTGTACGCGCGCACCAACGAATACGGCTTCCTGGAAACTCCCTACCGGCGCGTGACCAACGGCAAGGTCAGCGACGAGATCGTGTACCTCTCGGCGATCGAGGAAGGCCAGTACGTTATCGCGCAGGCGAACGCGCAGCTCGACGGCCACGGGCGCTTCGTGGACGAACTGGTGTCGGTGCGCCACCAGAACGAGTTCACGCTCTCGGCACCTGACAAGATCAACTTCATTGACGTCTCGCCCAAGCAGATCGTGTCGATCGCTGCGGCGCTCATCCCGTTCCTGGAGCACGACGACGCCAACCGCGCGCTCATGGGCTCGAACATGCAGCGCCAGTCGGTGCCGCTGCTGAGGTCCGACGCGCCGCTGGTCGGCACCGGCATGGAATACCGTGCCGCGACCGACGCGGGCGACGTCATCCTGGCCGACAAGCCGGGCGTCGTCGAGGAGTCCTGTGCCGACTACGTGAGCGTGATGAACGACGACGGCACCCGGAGCACCTACCTGGTGTCCAAGTTCAAGCGGTCCAACCAGAACACCTGCCTCAACCAGCGCATCGTCGTCGACGAGGGCACCAAGGTGGCCAAGGGCGACATCCTCGCCGACGGCCCCTCCACCGAGGTGGGCGAGCTCGGGCTCGGCAAGAACCTGCTCGTCGCCTTCATGCCCTGGGAGGGCTACAACTACGAGGACGCCATCATCTTGAACGAGCGGCTGGTGCGCGACGACGTGCTCACCTCGATACACATCGAGGAGCACGAGGTCGACGCCCGCGACACCAAGCTCGGTGCCGAGGAGATCACGAGGGACATCCCCAACCTCTCCGACGACATCCTGAAGGACCTCGACGAGCGGGGCATCATCCGCGTCGGGGCCGAGGTCGAGGCGGGCGATGTGCTCGTCGGCAAGGTCACCCCGAAGGGCGAGACCGAGCTCACCCCGGAGGAGCGCCTGC
>JBOIAZ010000062.1:0-3519 GCA_050739175.1 Gammaproteobacteria bacterium | reverse complement strand
ACAATCTGCTCTCCAATCTCACGCTCACCGCCTACAACCAGGATCTGCCTTGGCAGACGCTGGTGGCGCACGTGCAATGGGACGCGGTGCTGCGTCCGGACCCGGAAAGCTATCTGTATATCGGCGGTATTCAGGGGCTGCGCGGCTATCCCAATTACTTCGCCATCGGCGACCGCCGCTGGCAGGCGACGTTCGCCGATCGCATTGTCACGCCCTGGGAATTGTGGAGCCTGCTGCAGGTGGGCTTCGTGGGCTTCGCGGACATGGCGCAGATTCACCAACTGTCGCCGCCGGTCTGGAGTCCGGCCTACAGCGATGTGGGGTTGGGACTGCGTTTCGGCATCACCCGCAGCGCCTTCAGCAACACGGTGTTTGTGACCGTCGCCTGGCCGCTGCGCAGCGGTGCGGGCGTGCATGGTCATGAAATCGTGGTGGGCAACATCATCAATTTCTGATCTCGGCGGTTCCAGTCTGCAGCGCGCTGCGCGCCATGCTGTCCATATCTTCGGCGCGGCCGATGATTTTCGTGGGCAGGCCGGGCAGCGCCGAGACCAACGCCAGCACGAGCGAGGCATTGCCGCAGCGGCCAAGCCGATGAGGAGGGCGGGAGCGATGGTGAACGGACGCCTGATGGATCAGGGATGCAGCGCCAGCAGCGTGGCGGTCGGCGGGCGCAGACCGTGCCACACGTAAAACGATTCCGCCGCCTGCTCCACCAGCATGCCCCAGCCGTCGAGAACCAGCGCCGCACCTGCTTGCTCGGCCCAGTGCATGAACACCGTGGGGCGTTCGCCGTAGGCCAGGTCGTAGCACAGCGCGCCGGGATTGAGGCAATCAGCGGGCAACGGCGGCAGCTCGCCCGCGAGGCTCGCGGCGGTGGCGTTGATGATCACGTCGAAAGTCTGGCCCTGCAGTTCCTCGAAGCCTCCGCCCGCGATGCGCGTCTGGGTGCGCAGCGTCGCCAGTTTGCGCGCGCGCTCCGGCGTGCGGTTGGCGATCTGCACGAGCGCGGGTTTTTCCTCCAGCAATGCCGGCAGGATGCCGCGCGCCGCGCCGCCCGCTCCCAGCAGCAGGATGCGTGCACCGTCCAACTCAACTTGGTGATTGTGCTTGAGGTCGGTCACCAGGCCGACGCCGTCGGTATTGTCGCCGAGCAGCGTGCCGTCTGCGCGCACGCACAGGGTGTTCACCGCGCGCGCCAGTTTGGCGCGCGGCGTGAGCACATGGCTCAGTCCGAAAGCTTCTTCCTTGAACGGCAGTGTGACATTCGCGCCCTGTCCGCCGGACGCCAGGAATTCACGCAGCGCCGTGGCGAATCCGTGCAACGGCGCTTCAATGCGCGTGTACTGCATAGCCTTACCGGTGAGGCGCGCGAACTCCGCATGAATCTGTGGCGAACAGCTGCGGGCGACCGGATGGCCGATGACGGCGTAGCGCGCGGGAGTGTGTGGCATGAGCGCACTCAGGGTGCCGGCAAGATCCGGCGGTTCAAAGGAAGGCTATTTTATTCCCGCAGCCAGGCAGCCGCGCGCTTGGCGAAATACGTGAGAATGGCGTCGGCGCCGGCGCGCTTGATGGCCAGCAGCGTTTCCATGACTGCGGCGCGCTCGTCCAGCCAGCCGTTCTGGACCGCCGCCATGAGCATGGCGTACTCGCCGCTCACCTGATAGACGCAGGTTGGCGCGCCAAACTCGTCTTTCACGCGCCGCACGATGTCGAGATACGGCAGACCCGGCTTGACCATCACCATGTCGGCGCCTTCGGCGAGATCCAGCGCCACCTCGCGCAGCGCCTCGTTACTGTTGGCGGGGTCCATCTGGTAGGTGTACTTGTTGCCCTTGCCGAGAGCGGCACCCGAGCCGAGCGCGTCGCGGAACGGATTGTAGAAACACGAGGCGTATTTGGCGGAATACGCGAGGATGCGCGTGTTAGTGAAGCCACGTTGTTCCAGTGCCTGGCGGATCGCGCCCACGCGTCCGTCCATCATGTCCGAAGGTGCGACGATGTCGGCGCCGGCTTCGGCGTGCGACAGCGCCTGCTTTACCAGGATGGCGACGCTTTCGTCGTTCAGCACGTAACCGCTGGCGTCAATCACGCCGTCCTGGCCGTGGGTGGTGAAAGGATCGAGCGCCACGTCGGTAATCACGCCGAGCGCGGGGCATCCCTTTTTGAGCGCGCGCACGGCGCGCTGCACCAGACCGTTGGGATTCCAAGCTTCAGCGGCATCCAGCGATTTCTTTTCTTTGGGAACCACCGGAAACAGCGCGAGTGCGGGAATGCCGAGCTTGAGCAATTCAGCGGCTTCTTTGACCAGCTCATCGAGGCTGAGGCGCTCGATGCCGGGCATGGAGGCTACCGGCTCGCGCTGGTTTTTACCTTCGCGCACGAACACCGGATAAATCAAATCGTCGGCCGACAAGCGCGTCTCGCGCATCAGGCGGCGCGAGAATTCATCGCGGCGCATGCGCCGCAGGCGCGTGGCGGGGAAACCGCCGGGGAAGCGGGACACTGGACTCACGCCGGACTCCTGAAAACCAGGCCGGATAAAACGGGGAGACAGACTAAGCCAAAACTTCCGGCGCGGCTAGTATTTGCTGGGGGTGCTTGCGCGCCAGAATAATTCCAGTGCTTTGTAGGAGCGGCGATACTTGCCGCGATTCTGCTACCCCAAAATCCATCGCGGCCGGGATGGCCGCTCCCACGATCCCTGAATCGCGACGGAGGCAGCATTGCTCCTGCATTGCTGTATTTCCGCCTTCTAAGCGGCCCTTCGTGCTCCGCCTGAAAGCCCAGGGCATGCCTGAATTCTGCGCAATCCTGCTTCGTGTTCAGGTCCCGGGCAACCATCCGCGGTTGCCCGCTCATCGCTTTGTGATGAGCCCCTGCAGGCCCGTTCGCTGCTGGCGCAGCTCGCCCATGGCGGTCACCGTCGCTCCCACGAAAACAGGGTGCATTAATTGTTTTGTGGGAGCGGCGATACTCGCCGCGATTCTGGCTACCCCAAAATCCATCGCGGCCGGGACGGCCGCTCCCACAGGCGGCAGTCTTTTTGGGAACTCTCAGTGAAACAGATTTCGCAGTTTGCTGAGGAACGAGCCGGAGCGCATGTGCTGCAGGGCCCGGGTCCATTGCATGTCCGCACGCACGCTGCGGTTGAAGTCCTTTTCCTCTTTCTTCATCAGCTCCAGTACGCGGGTATCTTCGTTCGCGTCCAGCCAGTAACCGTGCTGGTTCGGGCAAAACTCCAATTCCAGCGCGTAGGCGTGGTAATTGAAGCGCTGGAGATTCGCACTGCATTGAGGACACTTGGCGGTGGTGGGTGTGGGGCTGTAGACCAGTGTGCCTTTCTCGTCCTCGCCGAGATCGAAGGCCTCGTTTTCCAGTTGATCCAGCTCCTGGGCATCCAGCCACATGCCGTTGCAGGATGGACAGAGGTTCACGCTGACCTTGTGCCGCATGGCCGGCGCCAGCTCGGTATTGCATTTAGGGCATTTCAACTTGGTCTCCGTTGCATACGGT
>JBOIAZ010000061.1:0-8554 GCA_050739175.1 Gammaproteobacteria bacterium | reverse complement strand
ATAAACCGGCGTCGGATAGTAGTACCAGGCCGGCCCCACCACCCACCACCACCCGAAACGCGGGCCGTACCAGCCGTGATGCCAGTAGCCGCCCGCCCAGACGTGCACGGGATAATGCGAGGGATAGACGCCGCGCACGCCGACCCCTGCACGAACATGAACTTGCGGCGCCGCTTGCGCCGACAACATCATGAGCCCGGCCACCAACGCACCCGCGCACACCAACAGTTTGCCATTGCCCATACGCGTCTCCTGGCCACGGTCAAACACCGGCGCGAACCCGCACCTGTCGATCCCGCTGCGATACAAGTTTAACGGATGGCGGCCCCGCCGGTTTACCGGCTGGCCACCTGCACAGTTTGGACCCTGGATTGGCGCGTGAGTTGCGCCCTGCCGGCGGCACACCGGGTAAAAAAGAGGGCCGGCGTGCCTTCAGATGCAGTCCTTGGGTACAGGCACGCCGGCCGTTCCGTGAGTGGGGAAACTCCCGGCCGGCTCCATTCGGATACGGGAACCGGATTGCGTTACGGTGAGACCTCACCGCGCTCGCAATTCAACATCAACGGTTCCATGCTAGCGCCGCGCCGGCAGAAAAGTGTTTCTGCAATGTAAAAATGTGTAACAGCTCACACTCTCAGCCGAACAGGATCACGACCGCGGCAAACAACGCCATGCAGCCAGACAGCGCCGCCAGTTGCGCCAGGGCCACGCCGAGCTCGGCCAATCCGCCCCAGGCAGCACGCAATCGCAGGTCCTGCACGCGCTGATGCATCACTGGAACCTGAGCGCGTCAATCGGCTTCATGAGCGAAGCCTTGCGCGCCGGATAGAAACCGAAGAACACGCCGATGCCGGCGGCCACGCTGAAAGCCAGCAGGATCGAAACCCCGGTGACGATCACGGTGAGGTCCGCGATGCCCTGCAGCACCGCGGCGGCCAGCACGCCCAGCAACACGCCGAACAAACAACCGCTTACGGAAATGAAGATCGCCTCCAGCAGGAATTGCAGCAGGATGTCGCGGCGACGCGCGCCCACTGCCATACGGATGCCGATCTCGCGGGTGCGCTCGGTGACCGACACCAGCATGATGTTCATGATGCCGATGCCGCCGACCACCAGCGAAATCGAGGCAATGGCGCCGAGCAGCAACGACATGATGCGTGTGGTGTCGGAGGCGGCGTTGGTGAGTGCGGTGAGATTGCGGATGCTGAAATCATCCGGCTGCGCGGGCTGCAAATGATGGCGCTGGCGCAGCAGTGCCTGCATGTCGCTTTGCGCCTGATTCATGGCCTGCGGCGACGCCGCCTGCGCCATGATGAAACGCACGCTGTCAACAAATTGCGAGCCGAATAGCTGGTGCAGCGCCGTGGACACCGGGACCAGCACGGTGTCGTCCTGGTCCTGACCGCCCAGACTCTGGCCCTTGACCGACAACAAACCGATGAGCAGGAACGGCCGGTTGGCGATGCGCACGGTCTTGCCCACCGGATCTTCGCTGCCGAACAGATTCGTGGCCACGGTTTGGCCAATCACCGCGACGCGCGCCTCGCCGCGGATCTCGCCTTCGGTGAACATGCGCCCCGAAGCCAGCGGCCAATTGTGGCACTCGAGATATCCGGGCGTGGTGCCGAGCACGCCGGTGTTCCAGTTGTTGGCGCCAAATACGATCTGCGCCGCGCCCGGCGCGGTGGGCGCGACCGCCGCGATGCTCGGCAACTGGCCGATGGCGGCCGCGTCCTCGAGCGTGAGCGTGGGCGCCGAACCCGTGGCGGTACGCACTCCGCCCGAGGTCTGCGAGCCCGACAGAATAATAAACAGGTTGCTGCCGAGCGCCGAGATCGCCTGGCTGACCCGGAACTGCGCGCCGCTGCCGACCGCCAGCATCAGGATCACCGCGGCCACGCCGATGATCATGCCAAGCATGGTGAGCAGGGTGCGCAGGCGATTGGCGCCAAGCGCGCGCCAGGCTTCTGTGGCCATGAAGCCCGGCGTCATGACACCGCCGCCGCGCCGTGGGGCGCGTCATCCAGGACCTGGCCGTCGCGGAAGCGAATCAGCCGGCGCGCGTAGCGCGCGATGTCCGGCTCGTGGGTCACGAGCACAATGGTAATGCCGTCGCCGTGGCTGAGTGTACCGAACAGTTTCATGATTTCGTCGCTGGTGGCGGTGTCGAGATTGCCGGTGGGCTCGTCTGCGAGAATCAGGGCTGCATGGTTCGTGAGCGCGCGCGCAATGGCCACGCGCTGCTGCTGTCCGCCGGACAATTGATTAGGCAAAAAATCCGCGAAGCGCGCGAGTCCCAGGCGTTCCAGCATTTCCTGCGCGCGGCGCTTGCGCCGCGCACTCTCCCAGCCGGCATACACCAGCGGCAGCGCTACGTTTTCCCAGGCGGTCAGCCGCGGCAACAGGTTGTAGCCCTGGAACACGAAGCCGATGAGCTGATTGCGGATGTACGCGAGCTGGTCGGAGCTGAGCTGCGCCACGGCCCGATCTTGCAGGTAATACTCGCCGCCACTCGGCACGTCGAGGCAGCCGAGCAGGTTCATGAAAGTGGTCTTGCCGGAACCGGACGGCCCCATGATGGCCACGAACTCCCCGGGATACACGCTCACCGCCACGCTGTGAAGCGCCACCAGCTGGCCAGCGGCGGTGTCGTAGTGCTTGGTGAGCTGCTCGGTGCGGATCAGCGGCGCCGCGTTCATGCTCAGAAGATCCGGAAGAAGCCGCTGCGCTGCGGTGCCTGCGGGCCGTTGCCCTGCAAACCGACGATCACTCTCTCGCCGGCTTGCAAATGGCCGGACCGTACTTCGGTATTGGTGTTGTCCGTGATGCCGAGCGTTAACCGCACGGGATGCGGGCCACGCGGCCCGAGCACGTACACCACTCCACCGTTGGTCGCACCCCCGCTGCTTTCTGCAGAAGCGCTGCCCGCAGAGCCGTCATTGCCGCCACCCGCCGGACCATGCGCCAGGTGCACGCGCAGTGCCGAGTTTGGCACCAGCAACACATGGGTTCGCTGGGTAATCAGAATCGTGGTGTATGCCGTCATGCCGGGCAGCAGTGACAAATCCTGGTTGTCCATCCCCACGACTACATCGTAGGTCACGACGTTCTGCGCAGTGGTGGCGTTCAGACGGATCTGCTTGACCGTGCCCTTGAATATACGGTTGGGAAAGGCATCCACCGTGAAGGTCACGGCCTGACCGACACGCACCGCGCCCACGTCGGCTTGGTCCACGGTGGTATCAATCTGCATCTGCCGCAGATCCTTGCCGATGGTGAACAACGTCGGGGTGGAAAAACTCGCGGCCACTGTCTGGCCCACGTCCACTACGCGGTTGATGACCGTGCCATTCACCGGCGAGCGGATCACCGTGTAACTCAAGTTGGTCTGGTCGTGCAACAGCACGGCCTTGGCGGCGGCGACGGCTGACCGGGCGGAGGCGCGCGCTTCGGCCGCCTGATCGAGATCCTGCTTGGTCTCGTAGTCCTGCTTGTAGAGCATGGCGATGCGATCTTCGTTGGATTGCGCATAACTCAGCGTGGCCTGGGCGCTCGCCAGATTCGCTTGGTCCTGCGCCACCTGCGCCTTGAACAGCGTGGGATCGAGCGTCAGCAATACCTGCCCGGCTTTCACCTGCGAGTTGTAGTCCACGTAGAGTTTCTGCACCGTGCCCGAAACTTGCGTGCCCACGCTCACCAGCACCACCGGATTGAGCGTGCCCGTGGCGGTCACCGTTTGGGTGATATCGCCATATTGAATGGCGGTGGTCTGGAAACGGCCGTTGCGCTCGGCGTCGCGCGTGGACCACCAATGGGTAATGACCAGCGCCAGGATGACTACGATCGCCGCGGCCACAAGATATTTGATGGTGCGCGTTTTCGATGACATGCCGATGACTCCGGTTCAGGGCGCAGGAGCGGCGGACGAGACGCCCACCAAGTCGCCCGGTTGCAGTGTGCCGATGGCTTTGGCGAGCGAAGCGCGCGCGATATACAGGTTGTAGCGGCTTTGGATTTCCTGCTGTTGCGCTGAAACCAGCGCTGCATTGGCGCTCAGTACATTGAGTATGTCGCCGACGCCGGCCTGGTATTGCCCGATGGCCAGCCGGGCGGCAGCTTGCGCGCTGCTCAGCAGGTCCTCGGCGGCGGTGAGCGCGTCCTGCGCGGTGAGCAGCGCGGTGTAGGCAATGAACACGTCCAGCGACACCTGGTTCCGGATCTGATCATGCGCGGCAATGGCCGCATCGAGTTCCGCCTGGGCGCGGTGCACGTCATAGGTGGTGACAAAGCCGCTGAACAACGGCACGCTCAGGCTCAGACCGTAGACTGTCTGGTGCTGCACACCGAAGGTCGTGGACCGTGAGTAGCCGGGCGTGGCAAAAAATGACAGCGATGGCAAACCGGTGGACTGCGCCACGCTCACGCTCGCCTGTGCCGACTTGATCTCGGCCTGGGCGGCGGCGAGATCCGGGCGCGCGGCGACGGCGCGCGCGATCAGTTGCTTGAGATCGGTGGCGGCGGTTGCATTCAGCGCCGTCGGTACCGGCGCGATGCTGAACTCGGTATCCGCCGGCAGACCCATGACATTCGCGAGCGTGCCGCGCGCGGTGGTGAGCACCCCCCGGGCCTGGGTCAACGTCAACTGTGCTTGCGACAATGCGGTTTTGGCCTGCAACACGTCGCTCAAAGTCGCGCTGCCGGCGATATGCCGCGCGTTGGCGGCGTCGTAAGCCGCCTGATCGGACTTGACCGATTCCTGCGCGGCTCTGACGGCCTCCTGACTGGCCAACAAATCGTAATAATCCTGCACTGCGGCGAACAGCACGCTTTGGAGCGTGGCGTCCTGGCTCAGGTCCGCCGCGATCAGCGCCTGCTTGTCGCTTTCCACCTGCGCGCTGCGGCCGCCGAAATTGAACAACAAATATTGCAGCGACAACACTGCGTCGGTTTCACCGTTGGTGGTCGGCGCACCACCCTGTGGATTGGGACTGCTGTAAGTACGCTGGCCAGTCGCTGACATGTCAAGGGTCGGCAACCAGGCGCCACGGCTGATGCCGAGTTGCGCAGCCGCGATCTTGGTGTTGATCCAGGCGGTCTGGGTCTGGGGGTTGTTGCACAGAGCCAAGTCCGTCACCTGCGCGAGATTCAGCATGCCGGACACCTGGCCGGACGCCGGACATGCGTAGGCCGGTGCGTTGCTGCCGGGGATGCTGGCCGCATTCGCGCTCACATAGGACTGGGTGGCGAGTGGATCTATGCCAGCCATACCGGCGAGCGGCAGGCAGGCCAGAAGCATGCCGGCAGCAAGATGCGCCAGCCGGTGGAAGACCTGGACAACCGGGGCAGACCGATACATGTGAGGCATGATAGGAAGTGCGCATGAATAGAATGTTTCGGCGCATACCGGGTTTGTAAAAATTCATTTCCGGCCACCGAGTTGAAACACTTTGTTACATTTGCGCTGCTCCACGCACACAGCCGGCCGTTAAACTGATTACCCATGAAGGAAACGCTTGCCAGAATTCTCGTCATTGACGACGACCTGCGCACCCGCAGTCTGCTGGAACGCTATCTGAAGGACCAGGGTTTCGCGGTTATCGCCGCGGAGCACGGCCGGGCACTGGAAACGTTGCTCGCGGAACATCGCGTGGACCTGCTGGTGCTGGACCTGATGCTGCCCGGTGAGGACGGTTTGTCGCTGTGTCGACGGCTGCGCGCTGCGGGGCACACCGTGCCCATCATCATGCTGACCGCCAAGGGAGACGATGTGGACCGCATCGTGGGACTCGAGGTCGGGGCCGACGATTACGTGTCCAAACCCTTCAATCCGCGCGAGCTGGTGGCGCGCATCCATGCGGTGCTGCGCCGGCGCCAGCCGGTGAATGCGCCGGGCGCGCCGGCGCCGCAGGAAATTGTGGTGCGCTTCGGACGCTGCGAACTGAATCTCGGCACGCGTACCTTGAAGAAATCCGGCGGGGCCCTGCCCCTGACCACCGGAGAATTCGCGGTGCTTGAAACCCTGGTCAACCATCCGCGCCAGCCGCTGTCGCGCGAGAAGCTCATGGAACTGGCCCGCGGCCGCGAACACGGCGCCTACGACCGCAGCATGGATGTGCAGATCTCGCGTCTGCGGCGGCTGATCGAGGATGCGCCCGCGGCCCCGCGTTACCTGCAAACCGTGTGGGGTTTCGGCTACGTGTTCGTGCCGGATGAGACGGCGCCATGAGATTGCTGCCGAACACACTCATGGGGCGCACGGCGCTGTTAATGGCGCTGCTCATCATCCTGAGCCAAGTGGCCTGGTTCGGCATCCTGCGGATATTTTTCATTCCACCGTTGCGCGCCGCGCATGCTAATCCCATCGTCAGCGCCATCGTCATGGCGCGCACCGCGCTCGAAGCCTTGCCGGAAGACCAGCGTACCGCGTTTCTTGCGGCGCTCGGTCCACACAGCAGTTTCCGCATTGTGGCCGACGGCACGCCCCCCAGCCTGTTCCAGAGTACCCAGGAAAAACCGCCCGCGGATCTCGCGGCCAGTCTGAGGCAAACCTTCGGTCCGGCAGTCGCGTTCAAGACCGAGCCGCGCACACATGATCTGTGGATTCGTTTCCCGGTACGCAGTCAAATGTATTGGCTGATTCTGCCGCGTAATCGCGTGCGCCCGCTGTTTCCGCTGGATTTGCTCATCTGGATCGTGCTGGGCGCGGTGATCGCCCTGGTCGGCGCCTGGCTGGTAATTTTCAGGCTGAATCGTCAGCTACGCCGCGTGCTGGACGCGGCGCGCCGCCTGGGGCACGGTGAAACCCCGGCGAATCTGCCGGAAACCGGCCCGGAGGAAATCCGCGATCTCAGCCGCGGCTTCAACCAGATGACCGAAGGCCTGCAGAAACTGGATGCCGAACGCCGCCTGATGCTGGCCGGCATCTCGCATGATCTGCGCACGCCGCTCACGCGCCTGCGGCTCGGCATCGAGTTGCTGGGCGACAAGGTGGAAACCGCATTGAGCCGCGGGATGATCCACGACATCGAAGACATGGACTCGATCCTCATGCAGTTCCTGGATTACGCGCGCGACGGCAGCGAGGAAGTGCCGCAGTTTGCCGACTTCAACCAGATCGTGTTCGATGTATGCCATCGTTACCGCGTGAGTGGCAACCCCATCCGCACTCAACTCGACGAGTTTCCGGGGTTCCGCTTCCGCAAGCTCGCCATGCGCCGCATGATCGCCAACCTGATTGACAACGCCGTGCGCCACGGCGGCCGCGATGTCGAGGTCCAGACCCGCAGCCAGCCGCACGCCATCACCCTGCAAGTACTGGACCGCGGTCCGGGCTTGCGTCACCTGCAGCCGGGTGAAGTGCTCCAGCCGTTCGTGCGCGCCGATCGTGCCCGCGGCCAGCACGCCGGTTCCGGCCTGGGCCTGACGATTGCGGAACGCGTCGCGCGCATGCACGGCGGAGTATTGAATCTCGCCAACCGTGAGGACGGCGGCCTGCAGGTGACGGTTTCGCTACCGGTGGCGGTATTCGGTCCCTAGCCCGGCGGGCAGTTTTTACCGCCGGGTTTCGAATCTCGGGAATGGCCGCATCAATTACGGCCTGGCACCGGCCTGCAACCACGGTTGGCTGCAAGCCGGAACAAGGCCCAAGCACGTTGTGCGCCTATTGCTTGAGATAAATTGCCGGCAGATTGAGCGCCTGAATCCTGGCATTCAGTGCCGGCAGCGTGCTGGTTTTCACCGACTGCCAGCGCGCCAACTGCGCGTCGGTTTGCGCCTTCAGCTCCTCGTACACCGCCTGATCCTGGGCGGTGGGCCTGGAATTGCTGAATTCCACGCTGGTCAGGAGTGCCGCCAGCTTGTTGTTGAGGCGGATCGGATAGTTCAGCACGTCTTCGCTGGCGTGCGCCTTGCTCTGGATGAGGGCATCCTCGATCGAGGTCAGTTCCGCGAGCAGCGCCTTGGCGTCGTCGCCCAGTGCCTTGGCCTGCGGCGACTTGGCGTAACGGCTCTGCATGTCGTTGATTTGTGAGCGCAGACTGCGCAGGCCGTTGATGGCCTTGTTGGTCTGGCCGAACTCGTCATAAATCTGCATGAGCAGTGCCTGGCGCACGGCCAGATCCTGCGTGCTCATTTTCGAGCGCGGATCATTCAACACGGTAAGCGGCTGGCTGTAAGTCTGGCCGGCCACCGTGAGCTTCACGGTGTAGCTGTCCGGCAGCACGCGCGGGCCGCGCTGGCTGCCGAACCAATAGACCGCTCCCGGGACGGGCGTCACGTCGGGATAGCTCAGGTTCCAGACGAAGCGATTCATGCCGGCCTTGTCCGGCAGCTGGCCGGGCTGCGGCTTGCCGCTCGTGTGGAAGCCCGGCTCCGGTTTCACCGGCTCGCCACTCGAGTTGGTCTTGCTGGTGTACTCGCGGACGAGTTTGCCGGCGGAGTCATAGAAACCGAGCGTGATCTCCTGATCCGCAGCGGGTGCCGATTTCAGATCGTAGTAAACCACCGCACCGTTGGGCGGATTCTGGCCTTCACCACCGCCGCCAAAACCAAA
>JBOIAZ010000060.1:0-14216 GCA_050739175.1 Gammaproteobacteria bacterium | reverse complement strand
GGGCACATCGTCCACCACCACGCCCACTTCGGATTCGAAATCTATGCCGTAGTCCTCGCTCACCATGCGAATCGGTTCGGTGGGCGCGAGGAACCCGTCGCTCACCGCTTGGTACATGAGCGGATCGCTCAGGAAACTCGGCGGCATCTCCGCACCGCGAGCCTTGCGTACCCGCTCCACGTGGGCGAGGTAGGCGCTGCCGTCAACGAACTGGGGCGCGCGGGGTAATGCTGCGGCCAAGCCACGTTCGTTCAATTCAAAGCTGCTTGAAACCTCGCCTTCTTTGAGCACTTTGGAAAGCTTGGTCATTCCCCGTTGAACGGCAGCCACGTCTATGACCGACGATGTCCTTTTTTGATCGGCCCGCAGGTTGTTCATGCGGCTCTCAGCCCTGCCCTTTATGTTGATGGCTTCCGACACGATTTTTAGTTGAGGTTCCACGTGCGACCAATTCTCCAGAGCCTGCAACAGGTTTATGGCAATCCCCAGGACTTCAACGGCGTATTCGCGTTTGTGATCCACGACGATCAGCGTGCCGTCGCGGCCGTTCTTTAAAGAGGCGAGTTTCATTCAGTCTCCTATAGCCATCGCGTCCGGAGGGCGCTCCTACATGTAGGAGCGGCTTGTCGCCGCGATATTCTTCTTCAGCGCTTTCCCGGATCGAAATGTTTCCTGATCCCCTGCCAGCACTGCCAGTAATCAGCCTGCAATTCCTTGGCTTCCATGGCCTGCCTGGTCGGGTGAATCACGGTGCGGGTCTCGAACATGAAAGCCATGGTGTCGGTGACGTGCTGTGGTTTCGTGGTGTCCACGGTGACAGCTTTCTCGTAACTCGCCGCATCCGGGCCGTGACCGCTCATGCAGTTATGCAGCGAGGCACCACCCGGCACGAAGCCGCCTCCCTTGCCGCCCTCTTTGGCATCGTACACGCCGGTGATGAGACCCATGAATTCCGAGGCCACGTTGCGGTGAAACCAGGGCGGACGGAAAGTATGCTCCGCCACCAGCCAGCGCGGCGGGAAGATCGCAAAATCCATATTGGCGGTACCGGGCGTGTCAGAGAGCGAAGTCAGCACCGTAAAAATGGACGGGTCCGGGTGATCGTAGCTGATGGAACCGATGGTGTTGAAACGCATGAGGTCATATTTATAGGGCGCATGATTGCCGTGCCAAGCCACCACGTCGAGCGGCGAGTGGTTCAGTTCCGCCGACCATAACCGGCCCTGGAATTTTGCGACCAGCTCGAATTTGCCTTCCACATCCTCGTAAGCGGCCGCCGGATAGAGAAAATCCCGCGCATTGGCGAGCGAGTTTGCGCCGATCGGCCCGAGTTCCGGCAGGCGCAGCAGCGCACCGAAGTTCTCGCCCACATAGCCGCGCGCGGTTGCGTCGAGCAATTCCACGCGAAAGCGCGTGCCGCGCGGAATTACCGCGATCTCCAACGGCGCGAGGTCGAGCACGCCCAGCTCCGTGGCAAGCCGCAGCCGTCCCTGTTGCGGCACGATGAGCAGCTCGCCGTCGGCGTCGTAGAAAAACCGTCCGCGCATGGAGCGGTTCGCGCAATAGATATGGATGCCGCAGCCGCTTTGGGTGGCTGGGCTGCCGTTGCCGGCGATGGTAAACAGGCCGTCGAGAAAATCTGCGGGCTTGCGCGGTATCGGAAACGGACTCCAGCGCAGGCGCTCGGGTGTGACCGGTAGTTCGTCGAAGCGGTTGTGGAAACGGCCCTCGCGCAACGCCTTGAATGGCTGCTGCACGGCCGCCGGGCGGATGCGGTACAGCCAACTGCGGCGGTTCATGGCGCGCGGCGCGGTAAACGCCGTGCCGGTAAATTGTTCGGCGTAAAGACCGTACGGCACCCGTTGCGGCGAATTCTGGCCGACGGGCAGTGCGCCCGGCAGCGCTTCGGTGGAAAACTCGTTGCCGAAACCGGATTGGTAACGGACCACGGCAGTTTGCCCGATACCGGCAGCTGTCTGCGTCCGGTGGTGTTGGTCGTTCATGCTGAGCTCCTGGAGATCATCACCTTTTTCCCCCTCTCCCTAACCTCTCCCCCAAAGGGGCGAGGGGACAAGGAGTGACGGTAATACGCCGTCATGATGCATCTACAACACGCCGCGCTTCATCTGCTCGCGCTCGATGGATTCGAACAGTGCGGTAAAGTTGCCGTTGCCGAAGCCCTCGTTGCCCTTGCGCTGGATGATCTCGAAGAAAATCGGGCCGATGCAGTTCTGGGTGAAGATCTGCAGCAGCAGCTTCTTTTTGGTCTCGTCGTCCGCATCCATGAGGATGCGGTTTTTCTGCATGCGCGCCAGGTCTTCGCCATGGTTCGGGATGCGTTCGTCAATGATTTCGTAATAAGCGTCGGGTGTATCCAGAAATTCGACCTGTTTTGCGCGCATCGCCTCCACGGTGACGTAGATGTCGTCCGTGAACAGCGCGATGTGCTGGATGCCCTCGCCCTTGTACTCATCGAGGTATTCGTTGATCTGGCTCTTTTTGTCGGAGGATTGATTCAGCGGGATGCGCACCATGCCGTCCGGCGCGGTCATGGCCTTGGACACCAGCCCGGTGCGCACGCCCTTGATGTCGAAGTAGCGAATCTCGCGGAAATTGAACAGCTTCTGGTAAAAATCCGCGAACTTCTCCATGTTGCCGAAATACAGGTTATGCGTGAGGTGGTCAATGAAGGTGAGACCGAAGCCTTTGGGATGCCGGTCCGCGCCCGGCAGATATTCGAACTCCGCGTCGTACACTTCGCCCCTGGCGCCGTAGCGCTCCACCAGATACAGCATGCTGCCGCCGATGCCGGCAATTACCGGCACGTTCACCGCCTTGCTGGCTTCCTTGTGGGTAATTTTCTCCGCGCCTTTTGCCAGCGCCTGCTCTTGCACGCGGGCGGCCGGCTTGCTGAAACGGATGGCAAAACCGCAGGCGCAGGGCCCGTGCTTTTTCGCAAAGTCGGCGGCGAAGGAATCCGGCTCCTCGTTCACCAGGAAATTGCACCCGCCCTGGCGATACAGGCTGATCTTGCGGCGCTTGTGCCTGGCCACCCGCGTGAAGCCGAGACGCGGAAACAGGTCGTGCAGGAGCTTGGCGTCGGGCGCGGCAAATTCCACGAACTCGAAGCCGTCCACCCCCATGGGATTCTCGAAGGTGGTGGGACGCATGCCGATATTGGGTTGGGCGCTCATGATATTCCTCCTGCCGCAATGGACGCGGCCAACAGCGCACAATGATGCTGCAATTATACCGTCCCGCCGGGAACCGGCCCAAGTCGGAAATCAGCCGGTCGCGCCGATCTCGGTGCGCACGTCAATCAATTCCGGGAAAAAGATCAGGTCCAGCGCCTGCTTGAGGAAACCCACGCCCGAGGAGCCGCCGGTGCCTGGCTTGTGACCGATAATGCGCTCCACAGTCTTCATGTGGCGGAAGCGCCAGAGCTGGAAATACTCCTCCACGTCCACCAGTTTTTCGCACATCTCGTAGGCGTCCCACCAGCGCGTGGTGTCCTGATAAATCAGCTTGAACACCGCGACCACGCCCGGATGGCGTTCGTAGGGCTCGGACCAGTCGCGTTCGACGCGCTCCTGCGGCACCGGCAGGCCGCGACGCGCCAGGTAGCGCAGGAATTCGTCGTAGAGGCTCGGGCGCTTGAGGAGCGATTCCAGCCAAGCGTACGCCTTGGGATCATGACGGTGCACGCGCAGCAACTCCGCCGCCTTGTTGCCGAGCATGAATTCGAGCGCGCGGTACTGCACCGACTGGAATCCCGAGGCGCGCCCCAGCACCGAGCGGAACTCCGCGTATTCGCTGGGCGTCAGAGTCTCGAGCACCGCCCACTGGTTGAAGAGCTGCATCTGCACGTGTTTGACGCGCGCCAGAATCTTGAAGCAGGGCTCGAGCTGGTCGCGCTGCACGTGGCCAAGCGCGGCCTCGAGTTCATGCAGCAACAATTTGATCCACAGTTCCGAAGTCTGGTGCTGGATGATGAACAGCATCTCGTCGTGGTGCTCGGGACGGCTGAGCGGCACCTGTGCCGCGAGCAGCCGCTCAAGCTGCAGGTAACCCGAATAGGTCAGGCGATCGCGCAGATCGGTGTGGATGCCCTGTTCCAGCTCGCGCTTGTTCGCGGTCATGGCGGTGTCCGGTTTGGCAATGCAGGCATTCTAGCCGAGGCCGGTTGCGTACCGACCGGTCACGCCACAGGCCTCCTGTATAATGGCGGGCCCGCGGTGCGCGGGATTCCCGGGGTTTCAAGCCTTTACGGCCATTCCTCCCCGCAGCCATCGAGGAGCATGCAGTTTGAAAACCGTCGCCACGTTCGAAATCAAATTCCGGCAGTACCTCGACCCGCAAGCCAAGCTCACGCAGAAGACCCTGCCCAGGTTCGCGCAGGATCCGGACGAACTCCTGAAGATGTACCACATGATGTCGCTGGTGCGGGTATTCGACACCAAGGCCATCGCCTTGCAGCGCACCGGCCAGCTGGGAACCTATGCGTCCTCCCTGGGCCACGAAGCCACGCACGTCGGCATCGGTGCGGCCATGAAACCCGAAGACGCGTTCTTCCCCATGTACCGCGAATACGGCACGCAGTTCTGGCGCGGGGTGCAGCCTCACGAAGTGCTGCTGTTTTGGGGCGGCGACGAGCGCGGCAACGTGTTCTCCGGACCCAAACACGATTTTGCCTGGTGCGTGCCCATCGCCACGCAATACCATCACGCGGCCGGCGCGGCGCTGGCCTTCAAGCTGCGCAAGGAAAAGCGCGTGGCGGTGACCGTCATCGGCGACGGCGGCACCTCGCAGGGCGACTTCTACGAATCATTGAACGCCGCGGGTGCGTATCAACTGCCGGCGGTGTTCGTGATCACCAACAACAAGTGGGCGATCTCGGTGCCGCTCGCCGCACAGACCTGCTGCCAGACGCTGGCACAGAAGGCCATCGCCGGCGGTTTCGAAGGTGTGCAGGTGGACGGCAACGACATCATCGCGGTGCGCGACACCATGGAATACGCGCTCGACAAGGCGCGCTCCGGCAAAGGTCCGACCCTGGTCGAGGCGCTCACCTACCGCATCAGCGACCACACCACCGCCGACGACGCCACGCGCTATCGCGGCAAGGACGAGGTGGAAGACGCCAAAAGGAAGGAACCGCTGATCCGCATCCGCAAGTACCTCATGGATATCGGTGCCTGGGACCAGAAGCAGGAAGACCAGCTGCTCGCCGAATGCGCCGCGCAGATAGATGCGGAAGTGAAACTATATAAGGATACCGGCAAGCCGCCGGTAGCCTCCATGTTCGACCACATGTTCGCCAACCTGCCGGAGAATCTCATCGAACAGCGCGCCGCCGCGGTCGCGGAGGCTGAGCACCATGGCTAAGCTCGCCATGGTGGAAGCCATCACCCAGGCAATGGCTTACGAGCTGGAGCACGATCCTGACGTGGTGGTGCTGGGCGAAGACGTGGGCATAAACGGCGGCGTGTTCCGCGCCACCAACGGCCTGCAGCAGCGCTTTGGCAAGGAGCGCGTCATGGATACGCCGCTCGCGGAAGCGCTGATTGCCGGCCTGTCCATCGGCATGGCGGCCATGGGCATGAAGCCGGTGGCGGAAATCCAGTTCTCGGGATTCATTTACCCGACCGTGGATCAGATGATCAATCACGCGGGGCGACTGCGCACCCGCACCCGCGGACGGCTGCACGTACCCATGGTACTGCGCGCCCCTTCGGGCGGCGGCATTCATGCGCCGGAACACCATTCCGAGTCCAACGAAGCGTTGTTTGCCCACATGCCGGGTATCCGCGTGGTCATGCCCTCCTCGCCCACGCGCGCCTACGGGCTGCTGCTCGCCGCGATCCGCGATCCCGATCCGGTGGTGTTCCTCGAACCCACGCGGCTTTACCGCATGAACAAGCAGGAAGTCGAGGATAACGGCCAGGCCCTGCCGCTGGATACCTGTTTCGTATTGCGCGAGGGCGAGGATGTGACGCTGGTGTCCTGGGGCGCGATGATCCACGAATCCCTGCAGGCCGCGGCCAAGCTCGCGGAAGAAGGCGTGGGCTGCGAGGTCATTGACCTGGCGACCGTGAGCCCGATTGATTTCGAGACCATCCTGGAATCGGTGGAGAAAACCGGTCGGCTGGTGATCGTGCACGAGGCGCCGAGGAACTGCGGCGTGGGTGCCGAGGTCGCGGCTACGGTGGCCGAAAAGGCGATTTATTCTCTGCAAGCACCCGTTGAGCGCATCACCGGCTACGATGTACCCATGCCGCTGTTCAAGCTGGAGCACGATTACATGCCGAGCGTGGCGCGGGTGATCAAGGGAATCCGCAGGGTTCTGGAGAACTGAGCATGAAGACGTTCAATCTTCCCGATTTGGGCGAAGGTCTGCAGGAAGCGGAAATCGTCAACTGGCTGGTCAAGGAAGGCGACACCGTCAAGGCCGAACAGCCGCTGGTGTCGGTGGAAACCGCCAAAGCCGTCGTGGATGTGCCCGCGCCCTGGACGGGCAAGATTCTGAAATTGCACGCCAAGGCCGGCGACATCGTTCCCACGCATGCGCCGCTCGTGGATTTCGCCCTCGAGGGCGAGGCCCCCGCAGGCAGCCCGCCCACCAAACCGGTGGCCTCGGCCAAACCCGTCGAAAATAAACACGTACCCATTGCCGAAGACAGCGGCACTGTAGTCGGCAGCATGCCCACGAGCACGGCGCTGGTGGCGGAAACCGCGATCATCCGCAAGCAACAGAAAAAAGTCCCGGCGCACGTCAAGGCACTGCCCTCGGTGCGCATCCTCGCGAAGCAACTGGGCGTGGACCTGTACGCGTGCGAACCCAGCGGCAAAAACGACACGGTTACGGCGGACGATGTGCGGCGCGCCTCGGGAGGCGCGCGTGATGTACAGGGTGTTGCGCAGGGCGCGGCGCAGGCAGCACCGGCAACGGCCTGGTACCCGCCTCCGGTGCGTACCGATGTCAAATACGGCGTGGCCGAACCGTTGCGCGGACCGCGGCGCGCGATGCACGCCACCATGAGCAAGTCGCGCAGCGAGGTGGCCGCGTGCGCGTTGTTCGACGATGCCGATATCCACAACTGGGCACCGGGCCAGGACATCACCGTGCGCGTCATCCGCGCCATGGTCGCCGGCTGCCGCGCGGAGCCGGAGCTGAACGCCTGGTACAACGGCGAGAAGCTGGAACGCACCCTGCACCGGCAGGTGGACCTGGCGATGGCGGTGGACACGCCCGACGGGCTGATCGTGCCGGTGCTGCGCAATGTGGATGCCAAGAATGCCGCGCAGTTGCGTGACGATCTCAACCGCATCAAACAGGCGACCCGCAACCGCACGGTAACCCCCGCGGACATGAAGGATCCGACCATCACGCTGTCCAACTTCGGCATGCTGGCGGGCCGCTACGCCGCGCCGGTGGTAGTGCCGCCGCAGGTGGCGATCCTCGGCACCGGGGGACTGCGCCATGACGTGGTGCCGGTGCTGGGTGGCATCGAGGTGCACAAGCGCATGCCGCTGTCGCTCACCTTCGACCACCGCTGCATCACCGGCGGAACCGCGTGCCGTTTCCTGGCCGCGCTCATCAAGGATCTGGAACGCGCGGTCTGAACTCACCCGCGGATGCATTTAACCGCGGTCATGGCCGCGGTTTTCCATGTGCACACCACCCGCCATTCCCGGGCAAAAAGCATAAAATAGGCGCACCTCAAATCGCTCTCCGGGGCCAGTGACCGCCATGCAGCGCGCCTATTCCAGCAGCAAGAAGCAGCGTCTCGACAAAGTCACCGCACTCGCCAGGCAACAGGCTCCCTCTCCAAGCTTCGAACAATTCCTGCAGCAGTATTATCACGATATCGCCGAAGAAGACCTGCGGCAGCACACGCCGCAATACCTGTGCAGCGCCGCCCACAGCCATTGGGACTTCGGGCGCGAACGTCCGGCGGGCGAGTTCAAGCTGCGGGTGTTCAATCCCAGCGTCAAACGCGACGGCTGGAAAAGTCCGCACACCATCATCGAGATGGTGAATGGCGACATGCCGTTCCTGGTGGACACCACCATCATGACGCTGACGCGCAATGGCATCGGCGTGCATCTCACGGTGCACCCGATTCTGTATCTGGCGCGCGACAAGCACGGCGTGATCACGCGCTTCGAGAGCGGCGATGCCGCGCACGAGACCGGCCTGGTGGAATCCTGGATGCACCTGGAGATTGACCACCAGAGCGATGCCGCCACGCTGAAGAAGTTCGAAGACGAGTTGCGCGCGGCCATGAGCGACGTGCGCGCCACGGTGGACGACTGGCACCTGATACGCGACAAGGTGGGCGAAATCTGCACCGCCACGGACGCCTACCGCACGATCCTCGGCGATGCCGAAGTGGACGAGGGCCAGCGCTTTCTCGAATGGCTGGCCAACAACCACTTCACCTTCCTGGGCTTCCGCGAGTACCGGCTGGTGGAGGAGAACGGTGAGGACCTGTTGCGCATCGTGTCCGGCTCCGGCCTCGGCATCCTGCGCGACAGCAGCGCCAAAGTCTCGCAGAGCTTTCTGGTGCTGCCCAAGGACGTGCGCCAGCGCGCGCGCACGCGCGAATTCATGATCGTGACCAAGGCCAACTCCACGGCCACGGTGCACCGCCCGGGCTACATGGATTACGTGGGCGTGAAGCGCTACGACCAGGCCGGCAACGTCAGCGGTGAATGGCGATTCCTGGGGCTGTTCACCTCCACCGCGTACAGCCGCAGTCCAGGCGACATCCCGGTGGTGCGCCGGAAAGTCGCGGAAATCCGCCAGCGCTCGCAGCTGCCCGGCGGCAGCCACGATCTCAAGGCGCTGATGCATATCCTCGAGTCGTTCCCGCGTGACGAGCTGTTCCAGAGCACCACCGAAGAGCTGTATACCGCAGCCATGGGCGTGGTGCAGTTGCAGGAACGCGCACGTGTCCGGCTGTTCATCCGGCGCGACAGCTTCGGCCGGTTCTTCTCCTGCCTGCTGTACCTGCCGCGCGACCGCTACAACAGCCAGGTGCGCGGCAAGATCCAGAGCATCCTGCTGGCGGCGCTCAACGGCAAGAGCGCCGAGCACGAGGTATTTCTTTCGGAATCGGCGCTGGCGCGCATCCAGTTCATTGTGCACACCACGCCCTGGAAACTGCCCGCCTACGAGCACGCTGCGCTCGAACGCGAGATTGCGCTGGCCGTACGCTCCTGGCAGGACGAACTCAAAGAGGCGCTGGTCGAGAAATTCGGCGAAGAACGCGGCCTGCAGTTGCTCGCGCGCTATGCCAGCGCCTTTCCCGCCGCCTATCAGGACGACGTCAAGGCCAAAGCCGCGGTGTTCGATATCGAGCAGCTCGACACCCTCACCTCCGACGAGGGCCTGCGCCTGAGTCTGTACCGGCCGAAGCACAGCTCGGCCGGGTATCTGCGTTTCAAGATATTCCATCGCGAGCAGGAAATCTCGATTTCCGATGTCCTGCCCATGCTGGAAAACCTGGACGTGCGCGTCATGGGCGAACGTCCTTATGAAATCAAGCTGGCGGATGAGTCCATCTACTGGATCCAGGACTTCGAACTGATTTATGCCGGTGAGCTGGATGTGGGCGCGGTGCGCGAGAACTTCCACGAACAGTTTGCACGCGTGTGGCGCGGCGAAGCGGAAAACGACGGCTTCAACCGCCTGGTGCTGACCGCGGGGCTCAACTGGCGACAGACCACGCTGCTGCGCGCCGGCTGCAAGTACCTGCTGCAGACCAGCCTCACGTTCAGTCCCGCCTACATGGAACGCACGCTGTCCGCCAATCCGCAGATTGCCGCGCTGCTGGTGAAATACTTCGAGGCGCGCCACGACCCCAAAGGGGCCAAGGAGCGCGACGCGCTCAGCGCGCGTTACGCGGGTGAGATCGACAAGGCGCTGGAGTCGGTCGCGAGCCTCGACGATGACCGCATCCTGCGCAGCTTCTTCAACGTGGCGCGCGCCACGCTGCGCACCAATTATTTCCAGACTCTCGAGGACGGCACGCACAAGCCCTATATCGCCTTCAAGTTCGATCCCGCGCAGTTGCCGGAACTGCCGTTGCCCAGGCCGATGTTCGAAATCTGGGTGTACTCGCCGCGCGTCGAAGCGGTGCACCTGCGCGGCGGCAGGGTGGCGCGCGGCGGCATCCGCTGGTCGGACCGGCGCGAGGACTTCCGCACCGAGGTACTGGGCCTGATGAAGGCGCAGATGGTCAAGAACACCGTGATCGTGCCGGTCGGCTCCAAGGGCGGGTTCTACGTAAAGTGCCCGCCGAAGAGCGGCAACCGCGAGGAACTGCTCAAGGAAGGCATTGCCTGCTACCAGACATTCATGCGCGGCATGCTGGACCTCACCGACAACATCGTGGACAACAAGATCGTGCCGCCGTCACAGGTGGTACGCCACGATGAGGACGACCCCTATCTGGTGGTCGCGGCCGACAAGGGCACGGCCGCGTTTTCCGACATCGCCAACGACGTGGCGCGCGAATATCGCTTCTGGCTGGACGACGCCTTCGCTTCCGGCGGTTCGGCCGGTTACGACCACAAGAAGATGGGCATTACCGCCAAGGGCGCATGGGAGTCGGTGAAGCGCCACTTCCGCGAGCTGGGCGTGGACATCCAGACGACCGGCTTCACCGCAGTCGGCATCGGCGACATGTCCGGCGACGTGTTCGGCAACGGCATGCTGCTGTCGCGCCACATCAAGCTGCTCGCGGCCTTCGATCACCGCCACATCTTTCTCGACCCCAATCCCGATCCGCAGACGAGTTTCAAGGAACGCGACCGCATGTTCAAGCTGCCGCGTTCCTCGTGGGCGGATTACGACGCCAAGCTGATTTCCAAGGGCGGCGGCGTGTTTCCACGCAGCGCCAAGACCATCAAGCTGTCCAGCGAAGCGCAGCAGGCACTGGGCATCGAAGCCGCACAGCTCACGCCCATGGATCTCATGCGCGTGGTCCTCAAGGCGCCGGTGGACCTGCTGTGGAACGGCGGCATCGGCACCTACGTGAAATCCAGCGATCAGGAAAACTCCGAGTGCGGCGATCGCGCCAACGATGCGCTGCGCATCAATGGCCGCGAACTGCGCTGCCGGGTGGTGGCCGAAGGCGGCAACCTGGGTTTCACCCAGTTGGGACGCATCGAATACGCGCTCAACGGCGGCCGGCTCAACACGGATTTCATAGACAACTCCGCGGGCGTGGACACCTCCGACCATGAGGTCAACATCAAGATCCTGCTGAATCTGGCCGTGGCCGACGGCACGCTGACCGAGGCGCAGCGCAACACGCTGTTGGCCTCGATGAGCGACGAAGTCGGCGCGCTGGTGCTGCGCGACAACTACATGCAGAGCCAGGCGCTGTCCATCGCCGAATCCCAGGCACCGGCGCGCATCAACGAGCACGTCTACCTGATGCGCGCGCTGGAAAAGTCCGGCGTGTTGAACCGCGGCATCGAATTCCTGCCGGGCGACGAGGAGCTGAAGGAGCGGCGCGCCGCCAAACGCGGCTTGACGCGCCCGGAACTTGCAGTGCTGCTGGCCTACAGCAAGATCTCCATCTACAACTCACTGCTGGCGTCGGACGTGGCTGAGGACCCCTACCTCGCCAATGAGCTGGAAAATTATTTCCCCACGCCCTTGCGGCGGAAATACCGCGAATTCATGCCCCGACACCGGCTGCGGTCCGAAATCGTCTGCACCGCCATCACCAACAGCCTGGTGAATCGCATGGGCCCGACCTTCGCGCAGCGCATGCAGGAGGAAGGCGGCGTGGGCGTGGCCTCGGTGGCGCGCGCCTATACCATCGCGCGCGAGAGCTTCGGTACGGTGGCCACCTGGTCGGCGATCGAAGCGCTCGATAACAAGGTGCCCGCCAACGTGCAGGTGGCCATGGCGGTGCAAACCGCGCGGCTGCTGCGTCACGCCACCCGCTGGCTGCTGGATCATCTGCACGGCCAGCTGGACATCGCGGCGGTGGTGCCGCAGTACCGCCCGGGCATCGAGGCGCTTGCCACCCACATGGCCGCGGTGCTCGGAGACAGCCAGCTCGAAACTTTTCACGCCCTGCAGCAGCAATACCTCGATGTGGGCGTGCCGGCGGCGCTCGCGCAGCAGATTGCCGCGCTGGCGAGGCTGTATCCCGCGCTGGATCTGGTGGACGTCGCGCGCGACACCGGTTTGCCGGTGCAGGTGGTGGCGCGCATCTATTTCCACATCGGCCGCGAACTCGGCCTCGACTGGCTGCGCGGGCAGATCGAGACGCTGGCGGTCGAGGGTCACTGGCAGGCGCAGGCGCGTGCCACGCTGCGCGAGGACCTGTACGCCCAGCAACGTGCACTCGCGGCGCAAGCGCTCGCCGGCGCCAAGGATGCGCGCGCGGCCATGGACAAGCTGGATGCCTGGTTGGGCAAAGCCGCCAACCGCACGCAGCATGTGCAGCGGATGCTGGCCGAGATGAAAAACGCAAACATTGCCGACTTCCCGAGCCTGTCCGTCGCCGTGCAGGAAGTCCGGAAGCTGGCGCGCGCCAAGAGCGGATAGCGCTTGGTGACCGCCCCGGACATCACGGACGAGTACCGGCAAATCCTGCGGTCACTTTCCGACCGCATCGTGGCGGCGCAAAAGCCCATCCGCATCCTCGACCACGTCAAATGGGACAGCAGCATCCAGGAGGAATTTTTCCGCAACCGGGCCCGGCAACTGCCCGGAATTGACCGCGCGTATTACCAGGCCCGGCCGCTCGGCTTTGATGCACCCGCCAAGCGCCACGAATTCCACCAGATTGAACTCGACATCCATGGCAAACTCGGCCAGGGCAACCCGCTCGGCGCCATCATGCAGCGCATGTGCCGCGAATACATCCAGGTGGTGCGCATGCTGGAAGCCCGCGGTACGCCGGATTTCGGCGCGCTGTCGCGACGGCTTTACGGTTCGGCCGGCGACGCCTTCCACGCAGGCGGCCCAACCTTGGCCGACCTCGGCGAGTCGCTCGCCAAGGCCATATCCAACATTGACCAAAGCGAGCTGCTGAAGCCTCAGCCCAAGCACATCGCTGCCGAGGATGCGGTCGAAATCCTGCAGCAGCGCCTCAACCGGTCATTCCGTGAATCGGAAAACACCGTGCGCGTGAAAATCTCGGACGGCATCGAGGCCGACGCTGCCGCGGGGGCCGACTACATCAAACTGCGCAAGGACGCATGCTTCAACCAGCGCGATTTGCGGCTGCTGGAAGTGCACGAAGGCTGGGTGCACCTCGGCACGACATTCAACGGGGCGAGCCAGCCGGTGTGCACGTTTCTGTCCAAGGGTCCCCCTTCCTCCACCATCACCCAGGAAGGCCTCGCGGTGCTGGTGGAAATCATCACCTTCGCGTCCTACCCGAGCCGCCTGAAACGCCTGGCTAACCGCATCCGCGCGGTGCAGCTCGCCGAACAAGGCGGCAATTTCCTGGACGTGTACCGGTTCTATCTCGACCAGAACCTCGGTGAACCGACAAGCTTCGCCAACACCGCACGCATTTTCCGCGGCAGCGTGCCCGACGGCCCGCCCTTCACCAAGGACCTGTCGTACAACAAGGGTTTCATCATGATCTACAACTACCTGCGCCTCGCGGTACGCAGCGGCATGCTGCAACGCATCCCGCTGCTGTTCTGCGGCAAGACCACGCTCGAGGATGTGCGCACGCTCGCACAGGCCGTGGACGCAGGCATCGTCACGCCGCCCCGGTTTTTGCCGCCGCCCTTCGCCGATCTGAATGGATTGACCGCCTGGATGTGCTACTCCAGCTTCCTCAACAAACTGGATCTCGCCCGTATCCAGGACGATTACGCTGCGATCCTGTGATTAGCGCGCCGCCTCCAGCCCGGTTTTGAGGTGCGCACTGTGCAGCAGGAACTCGGGTTCGCTGGACTTCCTAGCACCAGACAAAAATCGTCAGGTGGCGCCGGCACGGGGCATTGTCACATCCTGCGGTCCCCAGGCGACAGAAGCCCGCTCAGACAGTCGCCCTGCAGTTGGCACGCTGCATGCTTATTACGAAACAGAGCATGCTTTCTGGAGACTTTGTCATGAAAAAGAATGACTGGGGTTTCACGCTCATCGAGTTGATGATCGTGATTGCCATCATCGGCATACTGGCGGCGATATCCGTTCCCATGTATCAGGACTACATTACCCGCACCAA
>JBOIAZ010000059.1:0-39996 GCA_050739175.1 Gammaproteobacteria bacterium | reverse complement strand
AAATGGTCTCGGCGCGCGCGCGGATTGCGGCGCGGATTTCCTCCTCGGAATGCACCTGCGCGGTGAACAGTTCGCGGCGGCGGCAGGCTGCGAACGCCGGCGCGTCGAGAATACGCCGCGCCAGTTGAAAGCCGCGCACCAGCACGTCCAAATCGCGCGCATCGCTCAGGTACGCGGGATCAATCGCGGGCGCTGCGTCGGGATCGGCGCTCGCAAGCCGCACGCGCCCGCGGCTGGCCGGACGCAGCACGCACACGTGCAGCGAGTAGCCGTGGAACAGGTGGCGCAGCGTGCGCCCGTGGTTGTGGACGATGGCCACGCAAAAATGCAGTTGCACGTCGGGCTTGGGCAGCCGCGGATCGGTCTTGAGGAAGCCGCCGGCCTCGGCCACGTTGGTGGCCAGCATGCCGCGGTGCTCGCGGCGGTAACGGCCAACCCCGCGCAGCAGATGCGCCACGCCGCGCGGCGAGAATCCGATGAGATCGGGACTGCGCGCGCGCCGGATCAGCGTGTAGTCAAGATGATCCTGGAGATTCTCCCCCACGCCCGGCAGGTGCTGCACGACCGCAATGCCGTAGCGGCTGAGTGCCTCCCCGTCGCCGATTCCGGAAAGCATCAATAACTGCGGCGACTGGAAAGTGCCGGCGCACAAGATGATTTCCGCCCTGGCTGCCGCGGTTTGCGGCCTTCCGTGGCGGCGGAATTCCACCGCGTGCGCGCGCCGGCCCGCGAACAACACACGTCGTGCGCGGGCACCCGTGAGCACACAGAGGTTCGGGCGCGTAACCTGCGGCTCAAGATAGGCACGCGCCACGCTCCAGCGCTCGCCCAGGCGCTGAGTTACCTGGTACACCCCCACGCCTTCCTGCCGTGCGCCGTTGAAATCATCCGTGAGCGGAAATCCCGCCTGCTGCGCGGCAGCCTGAAACACTGCCTGCATCGGATTGTCCGTGAACGAATCGCTCACCGGCAGCGGCCCGTCGGCGCCGTGGAACTCGTTGCGCCAGCGTGCGTTGGCTTCAGCGCGCTTGAAGTACGGCAGCACCTCCCTCCAGGACCAGCCGCGGTTGCCGGCCGCCGCCCACGCGTCGTAATCGGAAGGGTGGCCGCGCGTGTAGATCATGGCGTTGATGGCGCTCGAACCGCCCAGTGCCCGTCCGCGCGGCTGATACAGCCGCCGGCCGTTCAGCTCCTGCTGCGGCACCGTCTTGAAACCCCAGTTGATGAACGGCATCGGCACGCTCAGCACCATGCCGAACGGCACGCGCACCAGCCAGTTGCGCCCTGCGCCACCCGCTTCCAGCAGGCAGACGCGCACACCGGGATCCTCGGACAGCCGGCTTGCGAGTACGCAACCGGCCGCGCCGCCGCCCACAATCACGTAGTCGAAGCTGTCCACGCGCTCCCGATCCCCACGACCGCCGCCCAACGCAGTTTCTGCGCGCGGCGCAGTCTCCGGATGGCCGCCTCCAGCCGCAGCGCCGCCGACCTGGATGCAACCGGCACCGCGACCACAAGTCTCAGCGGCGGATGCGCGCGCGTGTAGCGCGCACCTCTGTTCCCAGCGCGATGCTCGCGCAAGCGCCGTTCAACATCGGTGGTAATGCCGGCATACAGTCGCCCGCCGCGACATTCAAGCAGATAGACAAACCAGTGACGCGCCGCGGCGCTCATGACGCTTGCGCCAAGCGCGTCATTTCAGCCATGGATGGTCCTGTGGCAACTGTCTGGCATACCAGATGGCGAGCTTGTGACGCATGGATTGCTGCGACACCTGGTCTTCGGGCAGCGCCTGCATGAGCTTGTCGTGCACCAGCAGGCGGTAAATGTACAGAATCTTCTCGCTTGCCGAGTCCGTCGGCTCGAACACCGCGGCACCGCGCTGCTCGGCATATTTCACTCCGGCGAGTATCGCGGCCTTCACCAGCTCGGCTTCGTGCTTCAACTCCTTCATGGCTGCCGCCGGCCGGTGTCAGGCCGGCGCAATCCCGGCTGAACGCGCCCGCCACAGCCACGCGTCCAATCCCCAGGCGCCGGCGCCGGCCGCCGCGAAGTACAGAAACACGAAGCAGTAGAACACCGCGGCTTCTCCCTGATTGATCAGCGGGAAGAAACCGCGCGGCGCGTGCGCCATGAAATACGCAGATGCCATCTCACCGGACAGGATGAACGCCACCGGCCGGGTGAACAAACCCAGTGCGATCAGCGCTCCACCAAAAGTCTCGAGGATCCCGGCCAAGCCAATAAGGGAGAACAGCTCGATATGGCCCATGGAGGCCGGATAGTGAAACAGCTTGGACGTCCCGTGCTCCATGAACATCAGGCCGACGACAATGCGCAGCACGCTCAAAACGCGCGGCGCGCTGTAATCCAGTACGGTTTTGAAGCTCATCGAATATCTCCAGTTCGGTGAGGGGGAAGAATCACATTTGACCGGATATCCCAATGAAGTTCCGGCGGTCTTTTTTACCCTGTGCGCCTGTTTGTGCCACTTTGCAAGCAGCATAGCCTATACTCATCCGCCTTCCCCACCTCCAAACCCATAATCTGCGGAGTCTGCCATGCGGTCCGCCATCGCCGCTCTGCTGCTGGTCCTGCTCGCGCCTTTCGCCGCATCCGCCGCGGATCCGCCAGCCTTGCTGCAAACCCCCGCTCTTTCAGCGACCCGGATCGCGTTTGCCTACGCTGATGAAATCTGGATTGCGCAGCGCGGCGGCGGCGATGCCCGCCTGCTGGCGGGCGGGAACGGCCTGGCGAGCGGACCGGTGTTTTCGCCCGACGGGACAATGATCGCCTACACCGGCAATTACAACGGCAATCAGAATGTATACGTGGTGCCGGCCGCGGGCGGCGAGCCGCGCCGGCTCACCTGGCATCCGGGTGCGGACGCCGTGGTCGGCTGGACGCCGGACGGCAAACAGCTGCTGTTCCGTTCACACCGCGACAGCGATACCGATTCCGACCATCTCTAAACCGTGCCGCTCGGCGGCGGCCTGCCGAGCGAATTGCCGTTGCCCATGGCCGAGGACGGCAGTTATTCGCCTGACGGTTCACGCCTCGCTTACAGCCCGGTGTTCCAGTGGGAGCCGGACTGGAAGGGCTACCGCGGCGGCCAGACCACGCCCATCTGGATCGCGCGGCTCTCGGATTCGAGCGTGGTGAAGATCCCGCGCGACAATTCCAACGACCGCGATCCCATGTGGGTGGGCAACACGGTGTATTTCCTCTCCGACCGCGACGGCCCGGTGACGCTGTTCGCCTACGACACCCAAACCGGCCAGGTGACCCAGCTGCTGAACAACGACGGCTTCGACATTGATTCGGCCTCGGCCGGCCCCGGCGCCATCGTGTACTCACAGATGGGACGGATTTATCTCTACGCTCTCGCCACACATGCGGCCACGCCGCTGAACCTGCGCGTGGCCGGCAACCTGCCGCAGCTCGCGCCGCACTTCGTGAAGGTGGCCAAGGACATCCTCAATGCCGGCATCTCGCCCACCGGCGTGCGCGCGGTGTTCGAGGCGCACGGCGACATTCTCACGGTGCCGGCCGACAAGGGCGACATGCGCGACATCACCGCGACGCCCGGCGCCGCGGAACGCGATCCGTCGTGGTCGCCGGACGGCAAATCCATCGCGTATTTCTCCGACGCCTCCGGCGAATACCAGCTTTACATCCGCGACCAGGATGGCTTGAGGCCGCCGCGCGTCATCAACCTCGGCAACCCGCCGTCGTTCTTCTACTCGCCGGTGTGGTCGCCGGACAGCAAAAAGATCGCCTACAACGACAAGCGCCTGAACCTGTGGTACGTGGACCTCGATCACCCCGTGCCGGTGAAAGTGGACAGCGATCTCTTCGACACGCCGCTGCATGAATTCGATCAAACCTGGTCGCCGGACGGCCAATGGCTGGCCTACACCAAACAATTGCCCAACCACCTGCGCGCGGTGTTCGCGTATTCGCTGGCCGATGGCAAGGTCCATCAGCTCACCGACGGCATGAGCGACTGCCTGTACCCGGTGTGGGACCAGAACGGCAAGTATCTGTACTTCACCGCCAGCACTGACATGGGCCTGACCACCGGCTGGCTCGACATGACCAGCGAGGCGCATCCGGTGACGCGCAGCGTGTACGTGGCGGTGTTGCGCCGCGACCTGCCCTCGCCCATCGCGCCGCAGAGCGGCGACGAGGAGAGCGCCGCGCCGCCGGCCAAGCCCGCGGAAGACAAAACCAAAGAAACCAAAGAAAAACCCGTGGAAGTGCGCATTGATTTCGACGGCCTCCTGCAGCGCACGCTGGCGCTGCCGATTCCGCCGGCGAATTACGTCGGCATGAGCGCCGGCCAGACCGGCGAGCTGTTCCTGCAGGAAGCACCGCTGGTATTTCTCGGCAACGGCCCGACGCCCGTGGCCATACAGAAATTCACCCTCAAGGAGCGCAAGACCGAACCGCTGGTCAGCGGCGTCACCGCCTTCGCACTGTCCGCCAACGGCAAGAAGATGCTGTACCGGACCAAAGACAACTGGTTCATCAACGGCACCGATGCGCCGCCCAAGCCCGGCGCCGGCCAGCTCCAGACCGCCGACCTGCGGGTGTGGGCGGTGCCGCGCGCCGAATGGAACCAGATGTACCGCGAGGTGTGGCGCATCGAGCGCGACTTCTTCTATGACCCGCATTACCACGGCCTGGACCTGGCGCTCGCCGAAAAACGTTTCGCGGTGTATCTGCCGGGCATCGCCAGCCGCGATGATCTTAACTTCCTGTTCCGCAAGATGCTGTCCTACATGTCCGTGGGCCACATGTTCGTGCGCGGCGGCGCCGAGCCCGAGATGCCCAAGGAAAACATCGGCCTGCTGGGCGCCGATTACGACGTCGCTCACGGCCGCTACCGGTTCAGCAGGATTTACACTGGCGAGAACTGGAACCCCGAGTTGCAGGCGCCGCTCACCCAGCCGGGCGTGAACGTCAAAGCGGGCGAATATCTGCTGGCGGTGAACGGCCGCGCGCTCGACGCCGGCGACAATCTCTACAGCTACTTCGTGGGCACCGCCGGCCAACAGACGGTATTGCGCGTCAGTCCGGATCCCGACGGCCGCGAGGCGCGCAACGTGACCGTGGTGCCGGTCAAGAATGAGTTCGCGCTGCGGCACCTCGACTGGATCGAACACAACCGCCGGCAGGTGGACAAACTCTCGGACGGCAAGCTCGCCTATGTGTATCTGCCGGACACCGCCGGCGGCGGCTTCACCAACTTCAACCGCTACTACTTCGCCCAGACCGACAAACTCGGGGTCATCATTGACGAGCGCTACAACCACGGCGGCCAGTTGGCGGATTACATCGTGGATTACCTCATGCGCCGGCCCATGAGCCGCGTGGCCACGCGCGAAGGTGAGGATTACACCGAGCCCACGCAGGCGATCTTCGGGCCCAAGGCCATGCTCATCAACCAGTTCGCCGGCTCGGGCGGCGACGCCATGCCCTGGTATTTCAAGCGCATGCACATCGGCCCACTCATCGGCATGCGCACCTGGGGCGGACTCGTCGGCATCGGCGGCTACCCGGTGCTCATGGACGGCGGCCGCATCACCGCGCCGCGCTGGGCCATTTACGGCCTGCACGGCCACTGGGAAGTCGAGAACCACGGCATCGCGCCCAACGTTGAAGTCTGGCAGGACCCAAAACTGGTGCGCGAAGGCCACGACCCGCAGCTTGAAAAAGCCGTCGCGGTGCTGATGCAGGAACTGAAAGCGCACCCCGCGCCGGTGTTCCCGCGCCCGCCCTACCCCAACCACCATCCGCACCTGCCCCCCATCCATTGACGGCGAGCCATGCCAAAAATCAAAGGCCGCCCCGTGATGGGGCGGCCTTTCTTACTGGAACCGGAAATTACTGGCCCAAAAAATCGTTCTTGCCGATCTCCACGCCGTTGTGCCGCAGGATGGCGTAGGCAGTGGTGACGTGGAAAAACAGGTTTGGCAGCGACCGCTCCAGCAGGTATTCGCGGCCTTTGGTGTGCACGGTGCGGTCGCGCATTTTCAGTTCGATGGGGCGTTCCTCGGAGCCATCAATCTGCGCGGGTTTCAGGCTCTTGAGATGCGCAATGGTCTTGTCGAGACGCGCGTACAGCTCGGCGAAAGTCTGCTCGGTATCAGGGTAACTCGGCGGCTCCTGACCCGCGAGGCGCGAAGCACAACCCTTGGCGGTGTCGCTCGCGATCTGCACCTGACGCACCAGCGGAAACATGTCTGGATACAAGCGCGCGTTTACCAGCACCTCAGGCGCTATTTTTCTCGCCTGCGCATGGGCTTCCCCCTTTTTGAGGATTGCGGATAAATTGGTCAGCGTGCGAATGAACACCGGCACAGACGCCTGATACATGGACAGCGACATGAGACACCTCCAGACAATGGATTGCTGTTTTTGCGGAATTGAATAGGCGCGGAATTTTACGCCTTCCGCACCCGGCGCGTATCAGCACGGCCGCTGGATGAGTTCCGTGCGCACCACCGCGAACTGCACTTCGTCGAGGCGGAAAAACACCGGCTTGCGCGACTATGCCGCCACGCCGGGCCACCTTGGCACGTGGATACTGCTGGATGCAGGCGCAAAGGAGAGCGAGTTCGTGCTTCTCACCCCGTGGGACTCGCCCCAAGCCATCCGGGCATTCGCCGGCGAGGATATCGGACGCGCCCGCTATTATCCGAAGGACGCAGGTTTCCTCGTGGAAATGCCGCCGCGCCTGCGGCATTACCGCGTGCTGACGCGGCCGCAACCAGCGGCGGTGCGCCGCAGGTTCAGCGATACAGGTTCTGGATTTCGTCCAGGGCCTGGGCGCCGGGGCAGAGTTCCGCGTACGGCAGGTCACGCAGCGCTTGGCTGACGGTGTTGCTGATGTCATGCATTTCGCGCTGGTCTTCGTCTATATAGAGCAGGCCGGTGACGATCTCGCCCTGCTTCTGGTGCTCGTGCAGATATCCGTAAGCCTCACCGCGGCTCCTGGGGTTGTAGTCGCGTGACACCTTGCGCAGCAGCACAGTGCTGCCGTCATGCAGCTCCACCGACAGGGCCTCGCCCTCATCGTAGGCGGCACGGATGGGCTTTTTCGGCGGAATGAAATCCGCGTGCACGGCCGGATGATAGAACTGGCGCGTGTGGGCGTAGCTCTTGGTGGAGTCCTCGTGGTCGTTGAAGGTCACGCACGGCGAGAGCACGTCGAGCAACGCAAAGCCATTGTGCATGATGCCGGCCTTGATGAGCGGCACCAACTGCTCCTTGTCGCCCGAAAAACTGCGCGCCACGAAACTGCCGCCCAAGGTCAGGGCTGCAATCACCGGATCAATCGGCGGCTGCTGATTGACCTCGCCTTTCTTGGCCTTGCTGCCCACATCGGCCGAGGCCGAGAACTGGCCTTTGGTCAGGCCGTAGACCCCGTTGTTCTCGATGATGTAAAGCATGTTCAAGTTGCGGCGCATGGCGTGGATGAACTGGCCCAGGCCGATCGAGAGCGAATCGCCGTCGCCGGAAATGCCGATGTAGTAGAGATTCCGGTCGGCGGCATTGGCGCCGGTGGCGATGGACGGCATGCGGCCGTGCACCGCATTGATGCCGTGAGCTTCCGACAGGAAATAAGTCGGCGTCTTGGACGAGCAGCCGATGCCGCTCATCTTGGCGACCTGATAGGGCTGGATGTTGAGTTCCCAGAACGCCTGGATCAACGCCGCGGTGATGGAATCGTGGCCGCAGCCGGCACACAGCGTGGACATGCCGCCTTCGTAGTCGCGTACCGTGAGGCCGAGCTCGTTCTTCGGCAGTTTGGCATGGGCCACCTGGGGCTTTCGGATATAACTCATGGGGTTCTCGCGCGAACAGGATTAACAGTGGTTGGCAAATTGGGCATAGGTGAATATCGAGCGTTGCTGAAACCCCCGTTCACCCCCTTTTTGCAAAGGGGTGAGCGCGCTTCGCGCGCGGGATTTGCGATCAGGGTACGCATCATTGTTTACGCCACTGCCGGCTTGGCGAGCGCCTGGCTCAGGCCCTCGATGATGCAGCGCGAGTCAATCGGCATGCCGCCGTAGTGCAGGATGGAACGCAATTTATGCTTCTCGACCGCCGTTTCCAGCAGCAACAGGGATCTCAACTGCGCGTCGCGGTTCTGCTCCACCACAAAGATTCGATCGTGGTGCTCCAGGAATTCCTCCACCGCGCGGCCAAAAGGAAAACCGCGCACCCGCAGGTAATTCACTTCGGTGCCTTCGCGTGCGAGCACGTCCAGTGCCTCACGCACCGCCGCGTCACAACTGCCGAGGGACACGATGGCCGTCTTGACGCCCTTCTTGCTGCGGATCACGGGCGGCGGCACC
The DNA here is from genome assembly GCA_050739175.1 of Gammaproteobacteria bacterium. Lineage (GTDB taxonomy): Bacteria > Pseudomonadota > Gammaproteobacteria > Natronospirales > REEB76 > REEB76. Next base: position 31,630 of record JBOIAZ010000059.1, on the reverse strand, counting down.
AACTCCTTGGCGGTGTCGTGCTTGCGCCGCAGCCGGTCCAATACATCCTGGTATTCATCGGCGTCTTCCGTATATCCGCCGCGGCGGTTGTGGCCGGAGCCGCGCACGAAAAATGCACCCTTGGGATGCACGCCCGGATAGGTGCGATAGGGAATAGCGTCGCCATCGGCGTCAGTATAACGGTGGAATACCTGCATGTGTTCCAATTGCTCGCGCGTATAGATCTTGCCGCGGTCGGGAACGTAGTGTTCATCCCAGCGGATTTTCGGCACTATCCAGTCGTTCATGCCGATATCAAGGTCGGACAGCACAAATACCGGCGTCTGCAGCCGCTCGGCGAGATCGAAAGCTGCAATCGCCATGTGGAAACATTCGGCCGGATCGGCGGGAAACAAGAGCACGTGGCGGGTGTCGCCGTGCGAGGCATAGGCGCAGAACAGGATGTCGCACTGCTGGGTGCGCGTGGGCATGCCGGTGGACGGGCCCACGCGCTGCACGTCGAACAGCACGGCGGGAATCTCGGCGTAATAGGCAAAGCCGATGAACTCGTTCATAAGCGAAATGCCGGGGCCGCTGGTCGGCGTGAAGGCGCGCGCGCCGTTCCAGGCCGCGCCCAGCACCATGCCGATAGCCGCGAGTTCGTCCTCGGCCTGCACGATGCAATAGCGGTGCTTGCCGGTTTCCGGATCCACGCGGTAGCGCTCGCAGAATTCCTTGAAAGCGTCCATCAATGACGTGGACGGCGTAATCGGATACCAGGCGCCAACGGTGGCGCCGGCATACACGCAGCCGAGCGCTGCCATCATGTTGCCGTCCACCATCACGTGCTCATCGGTCTTGTGCATGGCTTCGAGCCTGAGCGGCAGCGGACAGCTGAAATGTTCCCGGGTGTACTGATAACCCAGCTCGATGGCCTTGAGGTTGCCGGCAATCAATTTCTGCTTGTCGGCGAAGGTTTCCTTGAGCAATTGCTCCACCACCTGCATGTCGAGTTCCAGCAGCGCGGCCAACGCGCCCAGATAGCAGACGTTCTTCATGAGCACGCGGGCGCGCACATTCTCGAACTCGCCGTTCACCAGTTGCGCGAACGGGATGCCGATGACGGTCACATCCTCGTGCACCAGTTGCTTGTCGCGCGGCCAGGTGGAGTCATATATAAGGTAGCCGCCGGCGCTGACCTCGGCCAGGTCGCGCGCATAGGTCTGCGCGTTCATCGCCACCATCAGGTCCACGCGCCCGGAGCGCGCCAGGTAACCTTCGCGGTTCACGCGGATCTCGAACCAGGTGGGCAGACCCTGGATGTTGGAGGGAAAGAAATTCTTGCCCACCACCGGGATGCCCATGCGGAAGATGGCCTTCATCAGCAGGCCGTTGGCGCTCGCCGAACCGGTGCCGTTGACGTTGGCGATCTTGATGACGAAATCGTTGACGCGCGCGCTCATGCTCAGGCGCGCTTGCGCTGCGGCACCGCGGCCGGCGGCGGCAGCTCGCCGGCATAGGGAATTTTCAGCGTGGATTTCTGCATGTCCCACGCGGCCGTGGGACAGCGCTCGGCGCACAGGCCGCAGTGCACACATTGATCTTCATCCTTGACCATGACGCGTCCGGTTTGTTTCAGCGGTGCCGACACATACAGCGGCTGCGTGAGGTTCTCGGCCGGTGCCTTCAGACGTTTGCGCAGATCGGCTTCCTCGCCGTTCGCGGTGATCGTGAGGCAGTGGGTAGGACAGACATCGATGCAAGCGTCGCACTCGATGCACAGCGGTGCCACGAATACCGTCTGGATGTCGCAATTGAGGCAGCGCTCCACTTCCACTTCAGTCTGCTCGGCGGTGAAGCCGAGTTCCACTTCGATGTTGATTTTCTTGAAACGCTCCTTGAGGCTCACGTGCGGCACCAGGCGCCGTGCGGAAGGCTCATAGCTGTTGCTGTAGCTCCACTCGTGGATGCCCATCTTGGTGCTCACGAGGTGCATGCCATACGCCGGGCGCTCGTTGATGTCCTCCCCCTGGCAAAACTTGTGGATGGAAATCGCCGCCTGATGGCCGTGCTCCACCGACCAGATGATGTTCTTCGGGCCGAAGGCCGCGTCGCCGCCGAAAAACACGCCGGCGCGCGTGGACTGCATGCTCTGCTTGTCCACCACCGGCACATGCCACTGATCCAGTTCGATGCCGAGATCGTTCTCGATCCAGGGAAAGGCGTTTTCCTGACCGATCGCGACAATGATGTCGTCCGCCGGGAAAAATTTTTCGCCGGTTTTTTTCGCTCTGAGCTTGCCGCCTTCGTCGTGGTACTCGAACACCTCGAAGTTCATGCCTTTGAGCTTGCCGTTTTCCGTCACGAAGGCCAGCGGCGAGTGACACTCCACCATCTCCACGCTCTCCTCCACGGCCTCTTCGAGTTCCCAGTCGGAAGCCTTGGTCATGGCCAGCGGCTTGCGCGCCATGACTTTCACGTCATTGGCGCCGAGCCTGAGCGAACTGCGGCAGCAATCCATGGCGGTGTTGCCGGCGCCGATGATCAGCACGCGTTTGCCGACTGAATCTATGTGCCCGAAGGCCACGGACTCCAGCCAGTCAATGCCGATGTGCACGTGCGCCTCATCGCCGTGGCGGCCGGGGATCTCGAGGTTCTTGCCGCGCGGCGCGCCGCTGCCCACGAACACCGCGTCGAAACCCTGCGCGAGCAGCGCGCGCATGCTGTCAATCGGCGTGTTCAGCTTCAATTCCACGCCCATGTCGAGGATCATGTTGATCTCTTCCATGAGTACGGCAACGGGTAGGCGGAAAGCGGGAATGTTGGTGCGCATCAGACCGCCCGGCTCGTGCTGCCTTTCGAACACGGTGATTTGGTAGCCATGCGGCAGGAGGTCGTTGGCGACGGTAAGTGACGCGCAGCCCGCGCCCACGCAGGCAATGCGCTTGCCGTTTTTCTGTTTCGGGATTTTCGGCAGGCGCGCGCGGATATCGTCCTTGTAATCCGCGGCCACGCGTTTCAGCCGGCAGATGGCCACGGGCTTTTCGTCCACGCGCCCGCGCCGGCAGGCGGGCTCGCACGGCCGGTCGCAGGTGCGCCCCAGAATGCCGGGAAACACGTTGGATTCCCGGTTGAGCATGTAGGCGTCGGCAAACCGACCCTGGGCGATCAGGCGGATGTACTCGGGCACGTTGGTGTGGGCCGGACAGGCCCACTGGCAATCCACGACCCGGTGAAAGTAGTCGGGATGGGTGGTATCAGTTGGTTTCACTTGGACTCCGAAAACGCGCCCTGTCCGCTGGCCGCCGTAGGCTGCGCCCACCGGACCCGTGAAGCATAGCCCAGTGCACCAAAAATGACAGCTGCTTGCGCCGCTTCAGTGACCGTGCGCCGGCCGCCTGCACGCCGGGGGCGTGGAGCCTGTGGTCAGCGACCGTTTTCCAGGCTGACGGTTCCGGGCAGAACGGGGTGCTGTTGATGGCTGGCGCGCTTTTGATCGTACATGGAACGGTCCGCCGCATGCAGCGCGATACCCAACTCTTCGACGCTGGTGAATTCCGCCGCGCCGACGCTGGCGCGCAGCTCCAGCGAGGTGTCGCTGTCGGCCATACGCAGCGACGGAGCGTTGGCGATGATTTCCTTGATACGCACCGCAGCGGTGCTGACCACGGCACGCGGCATCACCACCAGGAATTCATCGCCGCCCATGCGGTACAGCTTGTCGGACGGTCGCAGGCCGGCGCGCAATACCGAGGCCAGATGCCGCAGGAGCGCGTCGCCGTGTTTGTGCCCGTGCGCGTCGTTTACGTCCTTGAGATTATCCACGTCCAGTGCGACCAGCACGCCGAAACTGCTCTTGGCCTCTTCCAGCCCGGTACCTTCGCTGAATGCGCGCCGGTTGTACGCGCCGGTAAGCGCATCCAGATACGACTCGCGCAGCAGTTGCTCGTGCGCCACGTGCAACTCCCGGTGGGCGGTGTCGATTTCACGGCGCGTGTCCTCGAACAGCACCAGCACCATCCCGAACGCCAGCAACATGCCCAGAATCAGATCCAGATAATTGTTGGGACCGTTGAGCAGCGCGCCCAGGTTCGCGGCTGCACGTACGTCAGGTACTACGACATTGACCAGCGCCAGCAGATAGGCCAGCCACAGCAGCGATGTGGCCGCGAGCACGCTGCCCGTGGTGCGCGTGCCCAGACTGCGGCGTGACTTGGGCAGCGTGAGCAGGGCGATCGCGCAACAGACAAATACCACCAGATTGCAAATTCCCTGCCAGAACAGCAAAGACTGGAAACTGGGTGACGCCGCCGCGGATGCCAGACTGATCGCACCTACTCCGGCCCATAACCAGCGCATCGATCCGAACGGCGGATGCGCTGCACCCCTGAGGTACAGAAGTGTGCCGTGCAGCAGCAACAGCAGGAACGCCAGCTTTCCGAACTGATAGATGAAATAGCAGCCCTTGGCCCACCATTCGGCGCCCGGGCCCTGACCCGCGAGCAGCGGCAGCAGGTTGTAGCGCAGGGTGAGCGCGGTCAGACCTATGGCGAGCGCCACCCAGGCGCTGCTCCAGGCGCGGAAGTACGGCCGTCGAATTGCATGCCGCCGCAGCAACAGGAACAGCACGACCAGCAGCACAGCCGCCGCCAGCTGGCTGAACAGGCCAAAATTCAGAAGCAAACGGGCGTTTATGAAATTTATCCCCAAGGCCGACTCCCTGTTGTGAACCGGGACATGTTCAACCGGTGTGGGTTCAAACGAAATAGGGCCTTTCAAATGGGCTTCAACATGATGCGCCTGAACATAAAACGCGGACAAGACCGTTAATCGGCGGTTTTCCGCCATTCATACCCGATATGCGGCAGGTGGCGCGCGGGCTCGAGCTCCGCCCGTATCCACGGGTCAAGGCGTTGCCCCGGCGTGTGACCCCTGGCGTTCCATGCAAACCACGGATCCGGGGAGTTGCGATGTTCAGGCGGCTTCACGACTGTCGGCGGTGCACCCGATTCCGTGGCGAGCCAACCGCAACATACGGTCAACGGCCACACGCAAGATGCCATCCGGACGCATGTCGTGAGATTGCAATCGACAGCGGTGCAACCGCCGACAGCGCCCGCTGCGCATCTGCTACCATGCCGCCACGCTGATTTGCGCCGAGCACCAATTCATGGGGTTCCTGCATGATTCGCTGACGTGGCTCGAGCCGTATCTCATGCAATACGGATACCTGCTGCTGTTCGCAGTCATCTTCGTCGAGAGTTTCGGCGTGCCGGCGCCGGGTCAGACCCTGTTGATTGCAGCCGCGGTACTGGCGTCGCATGGCAAGCTCAATATTGCCCTGGTGTTGATCATCGCCTTTCTGGCCGCCACCATCGGCGACAGCCTGGGTTATGCAATCGGCTATTTTGGCGGCCACCGCCTGATCCAGCGCTTCGGCAAGTACGTGCGCATCGGCGACGCCCAGATGGAACGCATGCAGACGAACTTTACCCGCTACGGCGGCTGGGTAGTGACGTTTGCACGCTTTTTCGAGGTCCTGCGTCAGGTGAACGGACTGGTGGCCGGAACCGCGGCCATGAGCTTCCGGCGTTTCCTGCTCTTCAATGCCACGGGCGCGTTGCTCTGGGTCGGCGTCTGGGGCCTCGGGACTTATTTCCTCGGGCGCCACCTGCGCCGCTATGCCGGATATTTCGATCAGGGCAGCCTGTACTTCATCCTGGTTCTGGTCGTGGTGCTGGGCGGATTGATGTGGTACCTGCTGGCGCACGGCCGTCGCCGCCGGCCCTAGGACGGAACCCGCTTGCGCACCCGTGATCTATACTTTCTGAAGGTCGGCGGCAAACGGAGTGTAGCCATGAACAGGATCATCATCGTCACGCTTGCCACCCTGTTGCTCGGTGCCTGCGGCAAACCTCCCGACAAATCCGTGTCCCTGGCGCCGGACGTGCCGGTTGACAACCAGCACATCATTCAGCAAGCCGTGAAGCAGCTCACCATCTCCTGCATCGGTCTCAATCAGCGCGGCTACGACCTCAACAACTGGCACGCCACCCAGGCGTCCAACGGCGGCAATCCATATAACTTCCACACCGAAACCTGGGGCTGGAACCGCTGGATCGAGGTCACGGCGGAAGTGCGCCCGAGTGCGCGCGATTTACCCCAGGAATGGAACGCGCGCGGCCAGATAGTGAAATATGATCTGGGCGGCAGTCCGCAACCGGGTATCGACGGCAAGACCGCGCTCTCGCAGCTCATGTGCGGCACGCTGCCGGTGAGCCACGACCCGGACAATCCGCACACATTTCTGGCGGTACCGGAACTGAAGGTGCTGGACCAGCTCAAGTGATGGCCACGCGCGCGATCGGCACGCTCGAGCGTGGCGCGTTCCTGCGGCCCGGAGGAAGCGGTTTGTTCCGGCTTCTTGTTTGCAGTTAGCCGCTTGACGTGAGACAGCCTTGATGTATCTGCGCGATCGCCGATCTCCGGCTGCTGCGGCCGCATCGGCATTGGCAATCGAATGACAGCAGGCGGCCGCACTCCGACGACCTGCGCACGCTGCGGTGCCCGCACGCCGCCCGGCGCTCGCTGTGTGCATTGCGGTGCTGCGCCGAGCGCGCTCGTGGCGCGCAAACTGCTGGCCTCGGGAACCACGAGTGCGGATCACGGCATCTTCTTGCTGGCTACGCCGGTGCTGGCGGCGGTGGCGTTGCTGGCGGTGGCGCTCGCCACCCACTCGACGGGCGGATTGGTCCTGGTGCTGGTGCTGATGGTGCTGGTGTGCGGCGCGTTCGCCGCCAGCGAGGTTTTCCAGTCGCCGGCCGCGTGGGAATCCGGCCGCCCCATGCAGACCATGTTCGGCTGGCTGGCACTGGTAGCGCTGGCCTGGCCGGCCGGCTACCCGGCCTACCTGCGCACGCGACGGCGCTGGCAGCTTGGCAACTGGCTGGCGGGCGCGCTCATCGCGGAGCTGGTGTTGATTGCGGGCGTAGTACTGGCCGCGGTCATCATCAAAACCGGCTACGCCAAACCCACGGCGGCGCAGGTGGCGGCGAAACGCCGGCAGAACCAAGGGCTGCTCGCAGCCGACCCGCGCTGGATGCCGGACGCCGGTGATATTCCGCTGGTGAAAAGTTCCTATCTCGACAACTGCAAGCAGCGTACGGTGGAGCAGGAAGTCAACGCATTTCTGGCGTCGCCCCGCTGGGAAGCCGGCGCAGATTCCCAAGGCCGCGATTTTGTCAACATCCGCGGCGTGGTCACCTACCAGGGACGGCCGACGGCGGCGGTATTCCAGTTCCTGATTGACAGCGACCAGCGCGGCTTCAAGTATCATGCTTTCACCATTAACGGAGTGCCGCAGACAATTTATGTCGCCGCACTTACGCTCATGGAGATGTGCGCGAGCGCCAACCGTGCGCCCATGACGCTTGCGCCGCCGGACCCGGGCGCGCGCTAAGCGCCGCAGCGCCGACCACATTCATTTGCTTTCCGAAAACGAGACGCGCGGATGTACATCATGAAATGGACAGCGATCACGGCAGCGCTGGTGCTGGCCGCCGGACTGACGGCAGGTTGCGGCCAGTCTACGCCTGGTGAATCGCCCGCACACGCGCAATCTCCCGCCGCCATGCTGACGGCCGACCCGCAGTGGATACCGGACCCGGGTGTCGTCGCGCTGGTGAAAGCCTCGTCCCTGAACGACTGCACGCAACGCACCGTGGAACAGCAAGTGGACAGTTACCTCGCCTCACCGCGTTGGGAAGCCGGCGCGGATTCCGCAGGCCGCGACTTCGTCAATGTCAGCGGCATCGTCACCTATGGCAGCAAGCCTGCGACCGCGTTATTCCAGTTCCTGATCGACAAGGACAAACGCGGTTTCAAGTATCACGCGTTCGCCATCAACGGTGTGCTGCAACCCGCCTACGTGGCTGGCATGACGCTCAGGGAAATGTGCGGCAGTGCCATGCGCTCACCGCTGAAAATCATCAAGCTGCCGCCGGCGGTCACGCACTGACGCAACCCGGCGTGGGCCGGACTGCAGCCAACTGCCGCGATACGGCTGCGCACAACTCCGCCGCCAGTTCCAGTTCGCAAGATACGCCCGGGCCAGCGCGGGCGCATTGCGGATGTAGAGCAGATTTTCGGCATTGTCGTAGGCGGCCGCGTAGGTGAAGTTGTAGGAACCGGTGATGACATCGGCGCGGTCGATGATCATCACCTTGTTGTGGGCGATGCGCACGGAGCTGTCAATCCACACCGGGATGCCTTCGGCAGAAATCACCGCCGCCACGGGTCTGTGGTGCGCGTAGCTTTCGGCATCCGACTTGTCGAGGATCACCTCGACATCCACACCCCGCGCCCGCGCGGCACCCAGCGCCCGCTGGATGCGCCGGTCGCTGAAACTGTAAGCCTGCACGCGAATACTGGTGCGTGCCGCGCCGATGGCCTTGAGAATGAGGGCATCGCCCTCTGCGCCCGGCGAAAAGTCAACGCTGGCCTGCGCACCGCTCAAACTGAGCACGGCCTGCGGCGGATGCGGAAGGCCACAGGATTCCTGCAGCACCGGACGTCGTATGGGTTCCCGCGCCTGCAGCGGCTCGCAAATGCCGAGCGCGACCAGTGCCATCAAAGGCACCGACCAGCCCGCAAAGCCGATGTTGTGTCGCTTGCAGCCCATGGCGGCGGAATCCCGATATATGCACTAGCGTGTTTATCGGCACTCTACCCGAAGCCGGCCCTATTCTGGTATCAAGGGCAAGGCTCACGGCGGCGTACTGGATGCGCTCCATGGTTCCCGATCCGCCCAAGCTTAATCGCGGCCAGCACCTGGAACGCATGCAGTTCCTGGTTGGAATCTCACCCGCCAAACTGATCCGATTGCTCTGGCAGCACCGCTTCCGCGTGCCGCCGCGTTACTGGCGGGATCTCGGTCAATTGCTGTTTCTCTCCCTGTTGACTTCGGCCTGCAATGCCGATGATCGCTGGCGTTGTGGCCGCGAGCTTGCGCGCACCAAAATCACGCTGCCGCCGGTGTTCATCGTCGGGCACTGGCGATCCGGAACGACCCTGCTGCACAAACTCCTGTCTCTGGACACGGCTTTCTGCGCACCCACGTTTTTCGAGTGTTGCCTGCCCCGGGGTTTTGTCAGCGGCCGGCGGATTCTCAAGCCGCGCATCGCCCGGCACCTGCCAGGCGCACGGCCGTCCGACGCTGCGCCCTTCGGCGCGGACGAACCGTTCGAGGATGAATTCGTGCTCGCCCGGGAAACCTTGGTGTCACCGATGCTGGCCGCGGTTTTCCCGGAGAGTAGCGCGGCTTACCGCCGCCACCTGTACACGCACGGGCTCACGCCGCGCGAACTCGAATGCTGGCGGCAGACGCTCATGGACTTCGCGCGCAAGCTCACGCTGGTGCACGGGCGGCGGCTGTTGTTCAAATCCCCGGCCCACTCCTGCCGCATTCCGGAGCTGCGGCAACTGTTCCCCGGCGCCAAATTCATTGCCATGCAGCGCGATCCGCTGGACGTGATCGCCTCGACCTTGCGCATGGAAGCGGAACTGGTACGTCACAACTCGCTGCAGCGTACCGCCGGCGCGCCGGATGAAGCATGGATACTTGACCGCTATTTGCAGGTGCAGGCCGCGCTGGACCGCGCACGGCGCGTTTTACCCCCGGCGGATTTCACCGCAGTTGATTACGCAAGTCTCTGCAATGCGCCGGTAACCGTGCTCGCGGCAAGCTACGCACGCCTTGGCCTGGAGCCACCCACCGATCTGCAGCGCACGCTTGCCGGTTACTTTGCGGTCCGGGGACATCCGCGGATGCACGCGCCAGGCTGCACGCCAGAACAGCGCGCGCGTTGGCAGCGATGGCTGGCGGGAGCTGGATTCGAATGCGTCGGCAAGACACGCGCAAGCGTGTGCCGCCCTGCACCCGCGGCCGCACTCACCGGTCCTGCCAGCGCCGGAAGACCAAGCTGGTATTGATGCCGCCGAAGGCAAAATTGTTGCTCATGATGTATTCGGCGGAAAAGTTCCGCCCCGCGCCCGTCAGGTAATCGAGTTCCGCGCAGGCCGGATCCACGTTGTCCAGGTTGATCGTGGGAGCAAACCAGCCGGCGCGCATCATCTCGATGCTCAACCAGGCTTCCAGCGAGCCGCAGGCGCCCAGCGTGTGACCGAAATAACTCTTGAGCGAGCTCACCGGCATGCGTTTGCCGAATACCTTATGGGTGGCAAAGGATTCGGCGATGTCGCCGCGTTCCGTGGCCGCGGCATGGGCGTTGACGTAGCCGACGGCTTGCGGCGCCAGGCCGGCATCCTCCAGCGCCAGTTGCATGACCACCGCCATGGTTTCGGTCTGCGGCTGGGTGACATGCGCGCCGTCGGCATTGCAGCCAAATCCCACGACTTCCGCATAAACCGGCGCGCCACGCTGCTGCGCGTGTTCCAGCTCTTCGAGAATCAGCGTGGCCGCGCCCTCGCCTACCACCAGGCCGTCGCGGTCGCGGTCAAAAGGCCGTGGTGTGGTGTGCGGTGCATCGTTGCGCGTGCTGGTGGCAAACAGCGTGTCGAACACCGCGGTCGGCCCGATGCTCAATTCCTCCGCGCCGCCTGCGATCATCACCGTCTGCTTGCCGGCGCGGATGGTCTCGTAGGCAAAGCCGATGGCCTGGCTGCCGGAGGTGCAGGCACTGCTCGAGGGAATGATGCGCCCGGTGATGCCGAAGAACAGGCTGATGTTGACCGCGCCGGTGTGGCTCATCATCTGCACATAGGTATTGGAAGTCACGCCGCGCAAACTGCCAGTGGTCGCCATGCGGCCAAACACCACCACCGGTTCCGCGCTGCCGGAGCAGGCGCCGTAGGCGATGCCGGTGCGGCCGGACTTGAGCACCGGGTTCTGCAACAGGCGCGCATCCGCCAGTGCCAGTTCGGTGGCGCGCGTGGACATGACCGCCACCGGCCCCATGCTGCGCATGCTCTTGCGGTTGTAGTGCGGCGGCAGTTCGTAGGACGCGACCGGTGCCGCCAGACGGGTATTGAGATCCGCGTAGGCGTTCCACTCGGTCATGTGGCGCACGCCGGAACTGCGTGCGTGCAGACGCGTCGCGATGGCCGGCCAGTCATGGCCGAGCGCCGTCAACCCCCCCATGCCGGTCACCACTACGCGCCGCGGCACTGCCCGCCTCCCGCGTGCCGGCCGCGCGCCCTGCCGGCACTCAAGCCGGCGCTGCCTGCGTGGCCAGCAGCTTTTCGATGATGCGCTGCACGTCCCCCACCGTGCGCACTTCCTTGAAATCCTCGGGACGCACTTTTTGGCCGGTGATTTCCTGCAGTTTGATGATCATGTCCACCGCGTCGATGCTGTCCAGGTCCAGATCTTCCTGCAGGCGCGCCTCGGGCGTAATTTTGGCCGGATCCAGTTCAAACTGCTCCACCAGCGTGTTCTTGAGGGTCTGGAAAACCTGCTGCGAATCCATATTGCGTTCCCGACTTGTGAACTGGAGAGGGCAGGGGGTACAAGCCCCCGCGATACCACCCAAGGCTGCGAACATGTTAATGGTTCCCGCCGGAGGCGCAAACACCGGTTGCCGGCCCGGCGTCGCCGACCCCGGTATCACGCCACGGGTGGCTTCGAGCCAGGGAATATCTGCAGCAATTCCGGTACGGTTACGCAGCGTTCACCACGCGCGTGCAGCCCATCCAGAATCAGGTGCACCGCCTCCACACAGTGCTCGCGCCGCCCGCCCAAATCGTGACCATCGTGCAGCAACACGATGTCGCCGGCGCGGATTTTGCCCAGTACCCGGCGCGCGATGCGCACCGGATCACGCGCAAAAGTGTCGCGGCTGTGCAGCGACCACGCCACCAGCGTGAGCCCGCGCTGCCACACGGCGCGTACGAGTTCCGGGCGCTTGAGGCCGACCGGCGGACGATACAGTAACAGGCGCTGACCACCCTGCAGTGCGGCAAGCGCCTGCTCGCCGTGCTCGAGCTCGCGCAGTTGCCAGCGGAACAGGCGGAAATTCTGCCAACGCGAATGCTGCCAGGAATGATTGCCAATCGCATGTCCCTCGGCCAGCATGCGCCGCGCCAGATCCGGCTGCGCGGCCAGCGCTTTCCCGATCACAAAAAAGGTGGCGTGTGCACGGTACCGGGCAAGCTCATCCAGAACCAGCGGCGTGACCGCCGGGTCCGGTCCGTCGTCAAACGTGAGGGCCACGCACCCGGCGCTGCGCGCACCGTGGCTGACGGTCGGATAAAACAGGTTGGACGACGGGCGCAGCATGCCGTCGGCCACCAGCCACACGAGTGCTGCACCGGGCAGCGCCAGTGCCCACCATGGCCAGCCGAACAAAAACATGCCAACCGTCGCCACCACGATGTAGGCGAGCGTCAGATGATGCAGGTTCCAGCGCAGCCAGCGCCAGCGCAAGACCGGTCGGGCGCGCACCACAGGAGCGGAAGCGCTATGCATTGCGTTTGTCCGCACCGGCTAGCCAACCTGTGCCAGGACGCATGGCGTTGATTCCACACTGCGCAAGGTTGTGGGCTCAAGCAGGTTCTCGGCAAGCCATTCGCCCACCGCGCTTCGGCGCCGGCATTCGAACCGCACTGCATGGTCTGCACTTTGTACGGCCACCGCCAAATGCCAGCCGTGCGCGGTTCGGGCATGTATGCAGTTCCAGTGCGCGGGAGGCGCCGCACGCACGCACTGCGCGTGCAGGTCAAATTCCGCACCCTGCAGGGCCCCCCACAGGCTGATGCCTGCGGCCTTGGCAAAGGCTTCTTTGAGTGTCCAGAGTGCATAAAATCCGGATTGTCGTGCTGCCGGCGCGAGCGTTTGCAAATGCCACGCTTCGGCACGCGTGAACAGCCGCCCGGCCTGCCGGATGCAGGCACGCGGCCGTGACTGCTCGACATCCACTCCCACCGGTACCGACGCGAGCGCCGCCGCCAGCATGTTCCCGGAATGGCTCAGGCTGATGCGCACTGAGCCGCCGGCGTAGCGCACGGCGCCACGCGCATCGCTGCGCAATGCCGTTGCGTCCACCCGCGGCAGCCGGCGCGCGAGCGCGGCAAGCAGGAGTTCGCGCCCCGCAAGCCAGACTTGGCGGCGGCGCGCATGCCGGAACACGCGGTAACGCGCCTGTTCCATGGGATGCAATTCGGGCAGCAGTTCGCGCACGCGCCGCCCATGATCGGCATCCACGAAATCCGCGAGCAATATCTGAACCTTTATGCTCACGCGCTTGGCTTGACCAGCCGGGGACTGCCGAGAACAATAGCATGCTCGCCAACCGGGAGTGAGCGCAGATGCGCATCAGCACGCTGATTGCCCTCACCACTGCCGGGCTCCTGCCGTGCGCACACGCGGATAATCCGCCGCCCGCCGCCGCCCGCACCACGCACATCGAATTGGGCGTCGGCATTGCCGGCGCGCATTTCGCCGATTACCCGGGCGCCGCACGCTATTGGAATTTCCTGCTGCCGCTACCCTACATCACCGTGCATTCCCCGCGCCTCGACGCCGATCGCAACGGGGTCACGGGTAAATTCCTCAACACCGAGCATTGGGTCATCGACGTGGACTTCAGCGCCTCGGTACCGGTGGACTCGTCGCGCGATGCGATGCGCAACGGCATGCCGAACCTGGGCTGGATCGGCGAAGCCGGGCCGGCGCTCAAGTACCGCACGCAGCGCGATGCACGCACGGGCCTGAGGCTCGAGATCGCGCTGCCGGCGCGCGCCGCGATCAGCACCGAGGGCTGGGAGCTGCACCATCGCGGCTGGGCGAGCGAACCCTGGATCGAACTGTCGCGCGCATGGAGCGTCGGACAGCGCGAGTTTCACGCCGACCTCACGCTCTCGACGCTCTACGCCAGCAGCGATTACTTCAATTACATCTACGGCGTGGCGCCGCAATATGCGACCGCGACGCGCCCGGCCTACGCCGCCGGCAGCGGCCGCGGCGGCTACCGCGTGTCCCTGGGCTTTGGCTGGCGGCAGGGCAACATGGTGTACGGTGCGTTTTACCGCTACATCAATCTGGGTGGCGCGAGTTTCAACGCCAGTCCGCTCGTCAGCGAGCGCCACCAGAATGCGTTCGGATTCATGGTGGCATGGGTGATCCGCAGTATTGATTATTGATTGCTCCCGGATTGCGCCGGCCCACGCCGCGCGTGCACTACAATGCGCCCGGCATGACCGCATCACGCCCACAAGCAAGCTGGTGGCAACAGGGTGCGTGGCTCAAACGCCACTGGCCGTACAGGACCCCCGCCACGCTGCTGTACATGGCGGCATTTTTTCTCGGGTACTTCTGGCTGCTCCGCCACCCGCAGTTTCCGGTAACCCGCGTACCGCTCACGCGCGTGGACCAATGGATCGCGTTCCAGCCCTGGAGCCTGGCGCTGTACGCCAGCCTATGGGCCTACATATCGCTGGTGCCGGCGCTGTTGCGCGCGCGCCGTGAGGTGCTGGCCTACCTGTGGTCAGTCACCTGGACAAGCTTGATCGGTTTCGCAATTTTTTTCTTCTGGCCGACGGCCGTGCCACGGCCGGACCTGGACTGGGCCCGCTATCCATCGGTGGCGTTCCTGAAATCGGTGGACGCCTCCGGCAACGCCTGCCCGTCATTGCACGTGGCATTCTCCGTGCTCACCTGCCTGTGGCTGGATCACTGGCTCAAACAGGTGCGCGCTCCGGCCTGGCCCCGCATCCTGAACCTCACGTGGTTTCTGGCGATCGTATATTCAACTCTGGCCACCAAACAACACGTGGCGCTGGACGTCGTCGCGGGTGCCGCGCTTGGCGCGCTGGTCACCGTTCCCTGCCTGTATCGCCTGCGTACCGGCAGCGCGCTGACCTGCGCAGCGGAATACCAGTGAATGCCGTGTGCATCGGGCCCGCGTGCTTGCGTGCCGCGAGAACCGCAGACTAGAATGCCCCGCAGCCGCACGTTCGGCCTGAACCACGAGGCGGCATTCGCATCTGTCGGGGCATGCAGCACACTGGGGAAAACATCGGAGGTTTCGCCGTCAGCCGTTGGCACGCCTGGGCGCCGGGCATGGAACCCGCGGCCGATTGGGATGCATGGCTCGCGGGAGAAACGGCAAGCGCTGCGGACACGCAACCGGACGTAAGCCAGTTGCCGGCGCTGCTGCGCCGCCGCCTCGACCGGCTGGGACGCATGGCTTTGCACACCGCCTGGCCATGCCTTGCTGGCCTCGACGCGGCGCAATTCGTATTCGCCTCCCGCGACGGCTCACTAGCGCGCACGCTTGAACTGCTGGCCGCGCTCGCCCACGACGAGTCTTTGTCGCCCGCGGTCTTCAGCGTGTCGGTGCACAACGGCACCACGGGTCTGTGCTCGATCGCGCGCGGAGATCGCAGTGCCGCCACCGCGGTGGCCGCCGGCCGCGACTCGCTCGGCATGGGTTTGCTGGAAGCAGCCTGCCAGGTGAGCGCGGGCGCGCAGCACGTTGTGATGTGCTACGCCGACCAGAACCTGCCACCGCCCTATGACGCGGCTCCAGGACGCGGCGTGCAACACCAGCCGTTTTCCATCTCGCTGCTCCTCGAACCCGCCACAGCAGAACACGAGAGCTGCCGGTTGATCCCGTCCGCCCAACCCGCGACGGAGAACCCGGAGGTGGCCTTGCTGCGGTTCCTTGTCGAGCACACCGCGAGCACAGTAATCGGCGCCGAACAGTGTTGGCGCCTCGAAAGGAACACGCGTGCTCGCCAGACTTGATTGCTGGCGTCGCGCACTCGGCAACGGCCTGTGCATTGTGGTTTACGGCGGCCTGAGCTTGCTCGCGAGTTTCACCCTGCTGCCGCTGTTGCAACACTGGCCCGGTAACGTGACGGCACGCCAGCGCCGCGTGCGGCGCGTGGTAAGCGGTTCGTTCCGCATGCTGCTCGTCGGTGTCACCGGTTTGGGCCTGGGGCGCGTCGAGGTGCAGGGCCGCGAATGGCTGGAGCACGCCCGCGGCAAACTGCTGATCGCCACGCACCCGATGTACCTTGACGTCGTGGCGCTGCTCGCGCTGCTGCCGCAGGCCGATTGCGTGGTAAAAGGCGCGATGCTGCGCAATCCCCTGTACCGGCGCTTCGTCACCGCCGCCGGCTATATCAGCAATGCCGATCCCGCACGCCTCATCGAGGACTGCGTACTCGCCTTGCAGCACGGGCGCACGCTGGTGGTGTTTCCGGAAGGCACGCGCAGCGAGCCCGGACAGGCGCGGCACTTCCGGCGCGGCGCCGCCCAGGTGGCGGTGCGCAGCGGTTGCCAGATTCTGCCGGTGTTGATCCGCTGCGACCCGCCGGCGCTGTTGAAGAGCACGCGCTGGCACCAGGTAACGAGCCGGCCGTGGCGCTTGCTGGTAAAGTTTTATCCGCCGCAGGCGCCGGATGCCCTGGGTGTGCAGCCCGGCTTGCCGCACGCCGTGGCCGCGCGCCGTTTGAACCGCAATCTGGAAAAATTCTTCAAGCAGCAACTGGCAGCCCATGAACAACCTGATCGAAGAACTGAAGCAGCTCATCATCACCTCGCTCGATCTTGAGGACGTAACCCCCGCGGACATAGACCCGCATGCGCCGCTGTTCGGCGACGGCCTGGGGCTGGATTCCATCGACGCGCTGGAACTCGGGGTCGCGGTGCAGAAGAAATATCACGTCAAGCTCGACGCCAGCTCCGCGGACACGCGCCAGCATTTCCACACGCTGGAAAACCTGGCTCGATTCATCGAATCACACCGCCGCAGCTGAGCGGCGCTGCACTCCGCAGACGCACATGCGCAACGTCACCTGCGCGCGCCCCGTGGCCGTCAGCGAGCACCGGGCCCTGGATCAAACCGCATTCTGGCGCCACGTGCACGGCTTGCGTGCGGCAATCGCGTCGCACCCGGCGCGCCGCGTCGCGCTGGTGTGCGATGACAGCAGCGGGTTCGCGGCCGGGATGCTGGCGCTGGCCCATGCCGGGCGCATTTGCGTGGTGCCGCAGGCACCGCAGACCGGCAGCATCACCGCCAGCGGCGCGCACGTGGACGCGGTGCTCACCGACCGGCCGGCGGAGTTCACGGAATTTGCCACGCTCGCGATCGGCGGTACACCGATCGCAGGCGACGCCACCGCCCGCCTGCCGGACGATGACGCCTGTATCGAGTGCTACACCTCCGGCTCCTCGGGCATGCCGAAATGCGTGACCAAGACTTTCGGGCAACTGCGCCGCGAAGTCGCCACCCTCGAGCAGCAATGGGGCCAGCAGCTCGGCGACGCACTGGTGCTCGGCACCGTTCCGCACTACCACCTGTACGGCACCCTGGTACGTGTGATGTGGCCGCTGCTCACGGGACGCACGTTCGTAACCCACCCCTGCGTGCAACCTGCGGAGTTGCGCCGCTGGGCCGCGCAGCGCCGCTGCGTGATCGTCAGCAGTCCGGCGTTTCTGCAGCGCAGCGCCACGCCCGCGAAATTGCCACCCGCGGCACAGGTGGCCGCGGTGTTCAGCTCGGGCGCGCCGCTCGCCGACCGTTGTGCCAAACGCCTGCGCGACGACTGGGGGCATGCACCCATCGAGATTTACGGCAGCACCGAAACCGGCGGCATCGCCTGGCGCGCCTGGTCGGGCAGCGCCGACCGTGCGTACTGGCGCCTGCTGCCCGGCGTGCACGCCGAGTTGCGCGAGGAGCCGGCCGGCATGTGTCTGTGGGTCAAGTCCGGATTCAGCTGGCAGTCCGACTGGATGGCCACCGGCGATCTCGCGCGGCGCCACGACGACGGCCGCCTGGTGCTGCTCGGCCGCGCGGATGACGTGGTGAAACTTGCGGACAAGCGCGTGTCGCTGAGCGAAATGCGCACGCGCTTGATGGCGCACGCGTGGGTGGAAAACGTGCGCCTGCTGCTGCTCACCGGCCCGCGCCGCAGCATCGGTGCGGTGGTGATCCTGAATGCCGCGGGCCGCAGGCAGCTGGCCGCCAACGGCAAACTCCCAACCAGCCGTGAGCTGCGCAACTGGCTGCGCCGCAGTTACGAGCCGGTGCTGTTGCCGCGCAAATGGAGATTTCCGGACCGGCTGCCGGACAACGACATGGGCAAGATCGAGCACACGAGCCTGCGGCAACTGTTCGCGCGGCGCGCATGAACGGTCTGCCCACCGTCCTCGTCAGGCGCCCAGCACCCGGCGGCAGCGAACTCGAGCTCCTGGTGGCGGAGGCCAATCCCTGGTTCGAGGGCCATTTCCCCGGGCATCCGATCCTGCCGGGCGTGGCGCAGATCGCCTGGGCCGTGCATTACGCCGCAGAACTGTACGGCAGCCCACGGACGCCGTCCGGTCTCGAACAGGTGAAATTCAAGCGTCCGATTCTGCCCGGCGCGCAGCTCACGCTGCGGCTCACGCGCGCTCCCGACGGCGCGCGCCTGCGTTACGAGTACCGCGACGCCGGGCAGAGTTACTCGAGCGGCGTGCTGGACTTCCGGAAGCGCGCATGAATTTCAAGGCCTGCGCGGTCATCCCGGTGTTCAATCACCGCGCGAGTCTCGGCGTGATCGTCGCGGCCCTGCGCGCCCACGGCTTGTCCGTGATCCTGGTGGACGACGGCAGCGATGCGCCCACCAAACAGGTGCTCGCGGCCATCAGCGCCCGCGATCCGCAGGTCGAATGCCTGACGCTGACGCGCAATTGCGGCAAGGGCATCGCGGCCATGCGCGGCATGACGCGTGCCGGTGAACGCGGCTGCACGCACGCGCTGTACGTGGATGCCGACGGCCAACATGACCTGGCGGACGTCCCCGCGCTGCTGGCACTCGCCGCGCGCCATGCGCAGCATCTGGTGTCGGGACAACCGCGTTACGACGCCAGCGTGCCGGCGGTGCGCTTCTACGGCCGTTACCTCACGCATGTACTCGTATGGCTGCACACGCTGTCGTTCACGCTGCACGACTCGATGTGCGGACTGCGCGTGTACCCGGTTGCCCCAAGCCTGGCGTTGGCGGCACGCGTGCGCCTCGGCGCGCGCATGGATTTCGACACTGACATCATGACGCGCCTGTACTGGGCGGGCACCGAAAGCCTGTTCCTGCCCACGCGCGTGCACTACCCCGCAGACGGCATCTCGCATTTCCGCATGCTGCGCGACAACGCGCGCATGGCCTGGCTGCACCTGCGCCTGTTTCTCGGCATGCTGGCGCGCATCCCCGCGCTGCTGCGGCGCAATCGTGCGCGGCGCCGTGCGCGCCACTGGGCACGCATCGGCGAGCGCGGCAGCCTGGGCGGACTGCGTTTCCTCGGCTTGCTCGACCGCGTGCTCGGCCGGCGGCTGACGCTGACGGTGCTCTATCCGGTGACCGCGTATTTCTTCGTCACGCACGCGCACGCGCGCCGCGCGTCGCGTGAATTTCTCGCGGCCGCGGGCGCGCCGGCGCGCAGCTTCCGGCACTTCCTGAATTTTTCCGAGTGCATCCTCGACAAGGTCGCGGCTTGGCGCGATCCCGCACGCGTGCAGGTGGACTTTCCCGGGCTGCCGCAGCTGCAAGCCGCGCTTGCCCCGGGACGCGGCGCGCTGCTCTTGAGTGCGCATCTCGGCAACATTGAAGCGGCGCGCGCGCTCGGCACGCGCGTGGCCGGGTTGCGCGTCAACGCGCTGGTGTATTCCGCCAATGCGCGCAAATTCGGCGCCGCATTGACCGAGACCAGCGCGGCCTATGGCGCGCGCCTGCTGGAAGTGGACCGCATCGGTCCCGAGACCGCGCTGCTGCTGCGGGAAAAAATCGCCGCCGGTGAAGTGGTAGTGATCGTCGGCGACCGCACGCCGGTCACGCCCGACAGCCCGGTGGTCAGTGCGCCGTTCCTCGGCCGGCCGGCACGCTTTGCGCTCGGCCCGTATGTGCTGGCGCACGTGCTGGAGTGCCCGGTGTACCTGATATTCTGCCTGCGCCAGGGCCCGGGGTATCGGGTGTACTTCGAGCCCTTTGCCGAGCGCATCCGTCTGCCGCGCCGCGGGCGCGCGGCCGCGGCGCAAGCCTGGGCCGGCCGCTATGCGGCGCGCCTTGCCGATTATGCCGGCCGTTTTCCGCTACAGTGGTACAACTTTTTTGATTTCTGGGCCGGCGGTGAAAGTCCGCCGGTGCCAGCCCGCGGCCACCGCAAGCCAACTGAGAACCATGCGCAACCCGGAAAGCTTCCCGTTTGAATCCCCGGTGACGGTCGGCGGCCGGCGCCTCGCGCTGCACGAGGTCTGCGCCGTGGCCTGCGGCACGCCCTTGGCGCTGGATCCCAGTCCGGCATTTCAGCAGCGCATCCGGCGCGGCGCCAAGGTGCTGGCGGATTGCATTGCGGCCGGCACCCAGGTGTATGGCGTGACCACGGGCTACGGAGATTCCTGCACCGTGCCGGTACCGACACCGGTGCTGCAGCAGTTGCCCGTGCATCTGGTGCGTTACCACGGCTGCGGCCTGGGCGCACATTTCGACGAGCCGACCACCCTCGCCATCATGGCGACGCGCCTCAACTCGCTCGCCATGGGCTTCTCCGGCGTGCGCCTGGAATTGTTGACGCAGCTTGCGGCCATGATCCAGCAGCACATCGCACCGCTGATTCCCGAGGAAGGTTCGGTGGGCGCGAGCGGCGATTTGACGCCGCTGTCCTACGTGGCTGCGGCCATGATCGGGGAGCGCGAAGTCCGCTACCGGGGCAAAGTTTGCACCGCCGCGCAGGCGCTGCAAGCCGCGCACCTCACGCCACTCACGCTCATGCCCAAGGAAGGTCTGGCGCTCATGAACGGCACCGCGGTCATGACCGCGCTCGCCTGCCTCGGCTGGGAACGCGCCGAATACCTCATGCGCCTGGCCACGCGCATTACCGCTATGGTAGGCATCGCGCTCGGCAGTGATCCCAAACATTTCGCCCCCGGCCTGTTTGCGGTCAAGCCGCACACTGGCCAGCAGCAGGTTGCGGCGCGGATATTCGCCGACATGGGCGCCACCAGCCAGGACAATCCGCTGCGCATCCAGGAGCGCTATTCCATCCGCTGCGCGCCGCACGTGATCGGGGTGCTGGCCGATGCGCTCGGCTGGATGCAGCGCGACATCGAGAACGAGCTCAACAGCGCCAACGACAATCCCATTGTGGACCCGGAGAGCGGCGAGATTTACCACGGTGGGCATTTTTACGGTGGTCACATCGCGTTCGTGGCCGACAGCCTGAAAAACGCCGTGGCCAACATCGCGGACCTGCTGGATCGCCAGCTGGCACTGCTCGTGGACACGCGCTTCAACAACGGCCTGCCGAGCAACCTGTCGGGCGCCAGCGAGACGCGCGCCAGCCTCAATCACGGCTACAAGGCGGTGCAGATCGCAGTCTCCGCCTGGACCGCGGAAGCGCTCAAGCTCAGCATGCCGGCCAGCGTGTTCTCGCGCTCCACCGAATGCCACAACCAGGACAAGGTGAGCATGGGCACGATCGCGGCACGCGATGCGCTGCGCGTGCTGACACTCGTCGAACAGGTGGCGGCGGCATGTCTGGCCGCCGCGGCCCAAGCCATGGAGACCCGCCGGCGCCGTGGCAAGCGTCCGCCCCGGCACATGCCGCCCGCCATGCTCGAGATGCTCGACGACGTGCTCGGCGTGTGCGCGTACGTCGAGGAAGACCGGCCGCTGGAGACGGAACTGCGGCAATTGTGCGCCGCCATCGGTGCGCACCGCTGGACGCTGTACGGGTAGCCGGCGGTGGGCGACGCGTTGCTCACGGCACAAGTCGAGATCGAGGTGCCGTTCCAGGATGTGGATCTCATGCAGGTGGTATGGCACGGGAATTATTTCCGCTATTTCGAAACCGCACGTGCCGCGCTGCTGCGCAAAATCAACTACGACTATCCCGAAATGCAGGCCTCGCAGTACCTGTGGCCGATCGTCGAACTCAAGGCGCGCTTTGTCCAGCCCATGCGTTATGCGCAGCGCATCCAGGTGCGGGCCGAGTTGCTGGAATGGGAGAACCGCCTGAAGATCGCCTACCGCGTGGCAGACGCGGTCAGCGGCAAACGCCTGAGCAGCGCTTACACCATCCAGTGTGCGGTGGATGCGCGCAGCGGCGAACTGCAGCTGGTGAGTCCGCCGGTGCTGCGCGAGCGCCTCAAGGACTATCTGTGAAGATCCTGCGTCCGGCATTCACGGTCCTGTGCCTGCTCGTGGCCGGTGCCGTGCACGCGGCTCCGACTCCAAAGATTCCGCTGGCCTTCAGCGCGCGCTTCGTGGAAACCCGCAGTCTGCCGGGATTCGACACCCCGCTCATCAGTCACGGCGTGCTGAGCGTGGATGCGACGCATGGATTCCGCTGGGAAATCACCGCGCCCTATCATTATCTGTTCGAGATGAACCACGCGCAGGCGCGGGAACAACTGCCGGACGGCAGCGTGCGCCAACTCGATCCCGAACAGGCGCCGTGGCTCGCGGCGGTGGAACAGATTTTCGTGGGCGCGCTGTCGGGGAACACGGCGCGGCTGCAGGGCTATTTCGAGGTGCACATACAGCCGCTGGCCCAGGGCCGGCAGATCACGCTCACGCCCAGGCCCGGGCCCTTGAGCCAGGCCATTGCACGCATCCAGGTCGTGGAGCGTGCGCCCGGCCGGCTCGAACAGATCGAGATTCGCGAAACCTCCGGCGGCAGCCTGCAGTTGCGCTTCACCCCCATCAGCCCGCCGCCCACCGCTCCGTGAATACGCGCCCGGCAAGCGTCGCGCGCTGCACAATCTGGCTCGCGTCGCTCGGCGTGCTGTGCGCATTCGCCTGGCTGCGCCTCGACGTGCAGCAGCCGATCAACACCGACATCCTCGCGGCACTGCCAGCGCAGCAGGAGCCCGGCGCCTTGCGCATCGCCAATGAGCGCGGCCGTGATGCCTTCATCAATGAATTGCTGATCCTGGTGAGCGGCGCGGACGCGCCCGCAACCCGCGAGGCGGCGCGCGCCGCCTACACGGCACTCCTGAATGCCGGCCTGCATGCGCAAGACACCGGCGCGACGCTGCAACCGCTGCTGGCGGTCTATCAGGCGCATCACTTCGCCATGCTCGATGCCGCCCAGACGGCACGCCTCACCCACGGCGGCGCACAGGCACTTGCCACGGACGTGGCGGTGTCGCTCGCAAGCCCCGCAGGGCTTACCAGCAGTTTCGATGCGGACCCCGGCGGTTATCTCAGCGGATTTCTCAGCCGGCTGCCGCGGCCTTATCCCGCGTTTCTGCCCGACGGGCCGCTGCTCACGGCGCTGCGCGACGGACGACGCGATTTCCTGCTGCGCGTGCAGGTGAGCGCTTCCGGATTCTCACAGCAGGGCGCAGCACTCGCAGTGCATGCGGTGGACGCGGCGCGCAACGCAGTGCGCCAAACCTGCAGCCGCTGCGAGTTCCAGGCCACCGGCGCGCCGCTGTTTGCGGAAGCCGCGCGCCGCGAAGCGCAGCGCGAAACCCTGTGGCTGAGCCTGAGTTCCACCGTGCTCATCATGCTGCTTATCGCCTACGTGTTCCGCAGCCTGGCGCCGCACCTGCTGGCCGCGCTGCAGCTCGCGGCCAGCGTGCTGGCGGCCAGCGCCGCGGTGATCGCGTGTTTCGGCTCCATCCAGATTCTCACCCTGGTGTTCGGCACCACCCTGCTCGGCATCGCCATTGATTATG
Source organism: Gammaproteobacteria bacterium (assembly GCA_050739175.1). GTDB lineage: Bacteria > Pseudomonadota > Gammaproteobacteria > Natronospirales > REEB76 > REEB76. Next base: position 7,976 of record JBOIAZ010000059.1, on the reverse strand, counting down.
CGTTCCTGTATTTCGCGGAATACTGGTTTGGCGAGAGCGCGCCGCCGGCGGTATGGCGCCGCGTGCGACCGGGCCTGCTTATGGGCCTGCTGACCGGCGTGGTTGCGTTTGCCTTCCTGCTGCTCGCGGGCTTCCCGGCCCTGACGCAGATTGCGGTGTTTTCCGTGGCCGGCCTGCTGGAAGCCGGACTGGTGGTGGCGCTGATCTTTCCGCTGACGCTGACGCGCAACCCGCGCGTGGCCGCGCACGCGGGCGTGCGCTGGCCACAGCAGTTCATCCAGGCGGGCTGCCGTCCCTCGCGCTGGCGCCAGGTGCTGCCCGCGCTCGCCTTGCTGCTTTGCATTCCGGGCTGGCTGCGGCTGCAGACCAGCGATGACGTGCGCGAGCTGCAGCACCTGCCGCCCAAGCTGCTGCACACCGATGCCGTGATCCGCAACACGCTCGGTGAGCTTCCGCCGCCGGGATTCTTCCTGATTGCGGGCAGCGATCTCGAGCAGGCGCTCGCGCGCGAGCAGGCCCTGTTCGCAACGCTCGACGCGCGCGTGCCGTCGGCAACGCCGCTCGGCCTGTCGCGCTTTCTGCCGCCCGCGACGCAGCAGCAGGCGAGTCTCGCGGCCTGGAGACGCGTGCTTGACGCGCCGGCCACATTGCAGACGGCGTTCAAAAATCTCGGCCTGCCGGCCGCGCTCGCCGCGCGCCTCGAAGCGCAATGGCGCAGCGCACCGCGCCGGCCGCTTGAGGCCGCGCAACTTTTCAGTGCGGCTCCCGACCTGCAGCGATTAATGATTCCGACGTCCACCGGCGTGGCGCTGCTCGCCACCGTCACCGGCCGCGGCCCGCTGGATGCCGCGACACTGGAGCAAGCCGCGGCGGCCACGCCCGCCACCGAGTTCGTGCAGCCGCTGGCACGCGTGACCGAAACTTTTCACCGCATCCGGGTGCGCGCCACCTGGCTCGTGGTCATCGGTTATCTGGTGATATTTGCGCTGCTGCTCTGGCGGTACGGACGGCGCGAAGCGCTGCGCATGTTGTTTCCACCGCTGCTCGCGCTCGGCATCACGCTGGGAGCGCTCGGCTGGCTGCGTGAGCCGCTCAACATTTTCGTGGTGGTGGCGCTGATCCTGATTCTGGGTCTGGGGCGCGACTACAGCGTATTCCTGCGCGAAGGCGGCACCCGCCAGCGTTCGCCGGCGCTCGCCGTGACGCTCTCGGCGATCACCATGCTGTTTTCCTTCGGCCTGCTCGCGGTTAGCCGCATTCCCGCGCTGCACGCCTTCGGTCTGGCGGCGCTCATCGGCATACTCGCAAGTTATTTGAGCGCGCCTTTGTCGCTGCCGCCCGCAAGGCGGAAAACCACATGAAAGCCGGCGCCGCACTGCTATTTGTCGCGTCAAGCCTGCTCGCGGGATGCGCGAGCGTGCCGCTCGCGCCGGGCTGCACGCGCCTCGGGCACGACGGCGTGTTCTGCGCGCTGCCGCCCGCCGCGCTGCCGGCGGTGAGCGCGAGCCACGTGGTGAGCGTCACGCACGCGGGCCAGTCGCAGACTTTCCTCGGCCGCCTGCAGATTGACGCGCACCACCTGCGGCTCGCGGGCCTGAGCCTATTTGGCACCGCACTGTTCACGCTCGATTACGACGGGCAGCAGCTCACCAGCCACAGCGCCGCGGGAAACCTGCGCCCGGAACTGCTGCTCGCCATGCTGGAACTGACCGTGGCGCCGGCCAAGGAATTGCCGCCGCAGTTGCACAATCTCAGTCTGCGCGTGCGCACGGCCGGCGACCGGCAGGTGCGCGAGCTGTGGAACCAGGGACGGTTGATTGTGCGCATCGAGAAATCCACCGGTGCGCTGAATGAGGCGCACATCAGCATCGTGATCCCACCCGCCAAACTGTCACTGCAACTCACGCCGCTCAAGGTTCCGGAGACCACGCCGTGACACGCGTGTATCTGCATGCGCTCGGGATCCTGAACGCACTCGGCAACGACGTGGTGAGCGTACGCCGCGGGCTCTACGCCGGATCCACCCAAGGCATGCAGGTACGCGAGGACTTCATTCCCGGCCGCCGCGTGCACGTCGGCGCGGTGCACGCAGACTTGCTGCCTAGCGAACCGCAATGGCCGGAATACAATTCACGCAACAACCGCATACTCGATGCCGCAGTCAGGCAAATCCGTCCGCAGGTGGATGCGGCCATCAGCAAATACGGCGCGACACGCGTCGGCATCGTGCTCGGCACCGGCACTTCCGGCATCACCGAGGGCGAACAGGCTTACGCCCATCACCTGCGCCACGGCGCATTCCCCGCCGGTTACGATTATCGCCAGCAGGAAATCAGCGGACCGAGCGAGTACCTGCGCCACGCACTCGGCGTGCGCGGTCCGGCGTGGACGGTCTCGACCGCCTGCACCTCGAGCGCCAAGGCGCTGGCGTCCGCGCGCCGCCTGCTGCAGGCCGGCCTCTGCGATGCGGTGGTGAGCGGCGGCGTGGATTCACTCTGCCGGCTTACGCTCAATGGCTTCGCGGCGCTGGAATCCGTGGCCCGCGGGCTGTGCAACCCGTTCAGCCGGAACCGCGACGGCATCAACATCGGCGAAGGCGCGGCCGTCTTCCTCATGAGCCGCGAACCCGGCCCGGTGTGCATACTCGGGGCCGGCGAATCCTCCGACGCCTATCACATCTCCGCGCCCGATCCGCAGGGCCGCGGTGCGGAACTCGCCATGCGCCAGGCGCTGTCCGCAGCCGGCGTGCCGGCAGCGAAGGTCGATTACCTCAATCTGCACGGCACCGCCACGGTGCAGAACGATCTGGTGGAAAGCCACGCGGTGGCGCGCGTGTTCGGCAGCGAAACCCCGTGCAGTTCCACCAAACCGTTGGTGGGCCACATGCTGGGCGCGGCCGGCGCCACTGAGCTTGCGTTCTGCTGGCTGCTGCTGACCGAGCCGGTGGCGGCGCCTTTGCCGCCGCACGTGTGGGACGGCGCTGCCGATCCGGCGCTGGTGCCGCTAAAACTGTGTCGCGCCGGGGATACGGCGCAACATTGCCGCATCGCGGCCAGCAATTCCTTCGCCTTCGGCGGCAGCAACATCTGCGTGCTGCTGGGCCGCGCCTGATGGCCGGCGCGTTTCCCCCGGTGGCTGAACTGCTGCCGCATCGCGGGCACGCGGTGATGCTGGACGCGGTGCTGGAACATTCCGAGAATCACACCGTGGCCCGGGTGTGCATCACGCGCACGCACCCACTGTTCCTCGCCGGCCACGGTGTACCCGTGTGGGCAGGAATCGAATTCATGGCGCAGGCAGCGGCCGCGCATGCCGGCCTGAACAACCGGCGCTCCGGCGACGCGCCGCGCATCGGCATGCTGCTCGGCACGCGCCGTTATCAGGCGCACACCGATTACTTTGTCGAGAACATGCAGTTGGAGGTTCGGGCGGAGCGCGAATTCGGCGCCAGCCAGGGCGTGAGTGCGTGCCGCTGCCGCATCTCGCATAATGAGCAAATCCTGGCGAGCGCCACGCTCATCGTCATCGAAAGCACCGAGGCCTGGGCGCCATGAGCACAAGCAGACGCGTATTGGTCACGGGCGCGAGCGGCGGCATCGGCAGCGCCATCGCGCGCGCACTCGCGGCAAACGGATTCCAGCTCGGCCTGCATTACCACACCCATGCCGCCAAAGCCGCGCGCCTCGCGCAGGAGATCACCGCCGCCGGCGTCACGGCTCATTGCCTGGGTTTCGACGCCGGTAACCGCGAAGCCACGCGCCGCGCACTGCAGGCGGATCTGGAACAGCACGGCGCCTATTGGGGCGTGGTGTGCAACGCCGGCATCAGCGCCGACCACACCTTCGCTGCCATGCCGGGCGAGGACTGGGACCGGGTGCTGGGCGCGAATCTCGACGGTTTCTACAACGTACTGCAGCCGCTGGTGATGCCACTGGTGCGCATGCGCAGCGGCGGCCGCATCCTCACCATCGCCTCGATCGCGGGACAGATGGGCAACCGCGGGCAGACCAATTACAGCGCGGCCAAGGCCGGGCTGATCGGCGCCAGCAAGGCACTCGCCGTGGAACTGGCGAGCCGCGGCATCACCGTGAACTGCGTGGCGCCCGGCCTGATCGAAACCGACATGCTGCACGGCGCGCCGGTGGCGGAAATTCTCAGGCAGATTCCGCTCGGACGCCTGGGCCAGCCGCAGGAAGTCGCGGCGCTGGTGGCGTTCCTGTTCTCGGATGCCGCCGCCTACATCACCCGCCAGGTAATCGCCGTCAACGGTGGCATGCTCTGAACGTTGAATGCCGCGCGCCGGTCGATGACCGCTGCCCGCACCGGAACCGATGCCGATAGCCGCGGTTTGACCTGGATGAGCCTGAGGGAAAATAATGCACCACAGACTTTAGCGTCCACGGACAGGGTTCATACACCGGGAGACAATCACCATGAAAGTTACGCTGCTCATTCCCGCACTGGCCTGCGCGCTGTTGCTGACCGCCTGCATACCAGTGCCGCTGCAGAACTACGACAACATGCCCGCGGTCGGTTTTCAGAATCAGCCGCTCGACATGCAGCAGCTCGAACGTGCGATCAGCGTCGGCGCTTTCAACGACGGCTGGTCAGCGGTGGTCGTGGCGCCGGGCCACATCGTGGCCACGCACATCGAGACGCCGCGCAGCGTGAGCGTGGACATCCTCTACGATGCACACAGCTACAGCATCCACTACAAAAGCACCCAGGACATGAACTACGACGCGGCGACCGGCAAGATTGATCCGCGTTACAACCGCTGGACCGCGGACCTGAGGGATTCCATCAACGCCGCCATGCAAACCATGTGCAACGCGCAGTCGGGGTGTGGACAGCCATAGCTCCCGCGCGACGCGGTACGGATAACCGGGTCCGACCCAAGGGGGGACGCGGCCGCCGCGCACGCAGTCCGGTTGTCACGCGCAGCGTCTGCCGCAAGGTGAGCAGGATGATTATTCAGCCGAAAGTGTGGGGCTTCATCTGCACCACCGCGCACCCGCTGGGCTGCGAACTCAACGTGCGCGACCAGATCGCGCGCGCGCGCAAAGCCCCGGGACAGGCGCGCGTGCCGAAAACCGCGCTCATCATCGGCGCCTCCACCGGTTACGGTCTGGCGGCGCGCATCACCGCGGCCTTTGTCTACGGCGCCGCGACCCTGGGCGTGTTCCTGGAAAAGCCGGGACGTGTGGTCAAGTCCGGCAGCGCCGGCTGGTACAACGCGGCGGCGTTCCATCAATTCGCGCCGCTCGCCGGCTTGCCTGCAGTGTCCATCAACGGCGATGCCTTCGCCGCACGCACGCGCGCCTGCGCGATTGACGCCATCAGGCGTGAACTGGGCGGCCAGGTGGATCTCGTGGTTTATTCCCTGGCCGCGCCGTTGCGCCGGCTGCCGGACGCGGGTACCGCGCGCACCGCACTCAAGCCCATTGGTGCGCCGTTTACCGCCAAGACCATCGACACCGATCATGACACGGTGATCGAAATCACGCTGCCGCCCGCAAGCGAGGAGGAGATCCGCGACACCGTCGCGGTAATGGGCGGCGAGAACTGGAGCCAGTGGCTCGCCGCGCTGGATGAGGCCGGCGTGCTCGCCCCCGACGCCACGACCGTGGCGTACAGCTACATCGGGCCGGAGGTCACCTGGCCAATCTACTGGCATGGCACGCTCGGGCGTGCCAAAAAGGATCTGGAAAATACCGCGCGCGAATTGCGCATGCGCTACGCGGCGCGCGGACTCAAGGCCGGCGTCGCCATCATGAAATCCATGGTGACCCAGGCGAGCGCGGCGATCCCGGCCATGCCGCTGTACCTGTCGGTGGTGCAGCGCGCGCTGCGCTCCCGCGAGCTAGCCGAGGACTGTCTCGCGCAACAGCAACGCCTGTTTCAGAATTTTCTCTACCGTGCGGACGGTCAGGCACCGGTGGACGACGGACACGGCCGCTGGCGGCTGGATGACCGCGAGCTGCGCAGCGACGTACAGCAGGACTGTCTGGAACTCTGGCCGCAGATCACCACGGCGAATCTGTGGGAGCTGACCGACTACGCGCAGTACAAGCGCGAGTTCCTGCGGCTGTTCGGCTTTGCGCGCGCCGACGTCAACTATCAGCACGAAGTCGAGGCGCGCCGGGAGTTTCCCTGTCTCAGCTGTGAATGAATGCGGCCGGGCGCGTGCCGCGTTGCCGTCTTTCGTTGATGGTCGCGGGCGGAGTCTCGGGTGTCAGTTTTGCAAGCTCATCACATCCGCGGATTCATACGGGCGTGTGCGCGGTCTGCATGCCGGCGGCGGACGCGTTGCGTGGCTCGGTTTCATCATTCAAGCGCCGTAGCAGGGGCAGCAGCCCCGGATACGCATTGTGCTTCGCGATGTAGGCGTCCGCGCCCACGAGCATGGCGCCTTCGCAGTATTCAGGCTCGTCGTACATGGACAGCATCACCACGCGCGGCGGTGACGGCAGTTGTTTGAGGTTGTGGGTCAGATCCAGGCCATTCATGCAGGGCATGGCCAGATCCGTGATCACCACATCCGGCTGCAGTGCGCTCGCTAGCGCTAACCCTTCGACCCCGCTGGTCGCACGGGCCACCACCTGGATTGCGGGGTTGCGCGCCAGCTCCGTTGCCAGCGTCTCGAGGAACAGCACATTGTCGTCCACCAGGATCACGCGCATGTTTGCCTCCGCTCGGCCGGCGCATACACCACGTTCGCCCTTGGGCGCACCCATGGCCTGCGCCGCCATCTGATGCCTACTTCCGTGACTCAAAGTCTGGACGCCCGGGCGCAGGCTAACCATCGGTAAATCTCCTAATCAGGTTCAGTTTCACTCCCGGAAAATCCCCTGATTTCCCCCGGCTGCCGGCGCTGACCGCTTGCCCACAGTACCAACGCGGGTTCCTGCGGCGGTCCGGTTGCACACGTGTCGGCGCCTAACTGCCCGAACCAAGTCGAGCTGCGCCGGGAGTTTCACTGTCTTGCCTGTGATCGAGTGCGCGCGCAGGCGTGCCCCGGCCGGATTCGCGGCGAATCCGGCCGGCGCAACTTCTGCCGTTACTGCCTCAGGACAGGCAGATCAGCGGTGGTATACGGGTACCTGTGTGCTGCGTGGGCCGGCGCCGCGAGTGCGTTGCGGCAGGGCATCCCGATGCATTTGCCGCAGCAGGGGCAGCAGTTCGGAATACACTTTGGGCTTGGCAATGTACGCGTCTGCGCCCATGAGCATCGCACCTTCGCGATATTCAGGCTCGTCATACAGCGCCAGCACCACCACGCGCGGCGCCGGCACCAGTTGCTTGAGCTCATGGGTCAGTTCCAGCCCGTTCATGCCAGGCATGGCCTGATCCACGATCACTATATCCGGCTGCAGTTCGGTCGCCAGTCGCAAACCTTCCGCTCCGCTGCGGGCGCGTGCCACGATTTGCACCGCGGGAATGAGCTTCAACTGCTTCGCCAGCGCCTCGAGAAACGAGGCATCGTCGTCCACCAGGATCGTACGCATGTCAACCTCCGATTCAGCAGGTGCATTTGCTACGGTAGCCGCCAAGCGGGTCCGTGGTCCGCACCGTCATTTGATGTGTTTCTCAGTCGTGCCCAGTGTGTAATTCCGGGCACAGGCAGGCCATCGGGAAAATCCTATCAGGCTCAGCCCCATAACATAAAATTCACCAGCTTCCATCCGCCAGCCGGCTCCTTCTGCCCGACGTGCGGCACCTCGTACCACTGATTACTCAAGCCCACACGGGTGAGGTCGGTGTCTTTACATTGAGAGGCCGGTGGCATCTCAATCCGGCCGAACGACGGCACACGACGTGCCGGCTGGACAGCCCGCCAGGGAGGGTCCAAGTAACGAAACTCAACGCAGCTGGCTATCTTTGCTGCCGCGCCTGTTATAAAGACTGTGCGCTTTGACCTTCTTGTCGGCTTCGCTCTGGCAGGCGAGACACAGGCGTACGCCGGGCACGGCCTT
>JBOIAZ010000058.1:0-1900 GCA_050739175.1 Gammaproteobacteria bacterium | reverse complement strand
CGGCGCGCGTGTAAAATAAGCGCCCTTTTCCCCGTCCCCTGCATACTCCATGAGCAGCGACAGCCGCCGCCGGCTGCAAATCCTGATCGCGTTTGCCGTGGTGTACCTCGTGTGGGGTTCGACGTATCTCGGCATCCGTATCGGCGTGCGTGATATTCCACCGGCGATGCTTGCGGGCGTGCGCAACCTGGTTGCCGGTCTCGTCATCATCGGCATCGCGTGTGTGCGCGAGCGTACCTGGCCGGGCAATGCGCGCTCCTGGCTGCACGCGCTGGTCATGGGGGTGCTCATGGTGGCGGCCGGCAATGGTCTGGTTACCTGGGCGGAGGTCGAGCTGCCTTCCAATCAGGCGGCGCTCATTGCCAGCACCTCAGCGCTGTGGGTCGCGTGGTTCGGCACCCTGGGTCCGAGGCGGCATGCACTCAGTTTGCGGGTGAAAATCGGCTTGCTTGTCGGGTTTGCCGGTACCGCGCTCATGCTGGTGCCGGGTGCGCATTTCGCCCTCGGCCACTTCAGCGCGCAGCTCCTGATCCTGGTTTCCTCGCTGTGCTGGGGCATCGGCGTGATTTACGGCCGGAGTTTCAGCCTGGATATATCGCCGTTGCTGCTGTCCGGCATGCTGTTGTTCTGCGGCGGAGCCTTGCTGACGATAATCGGCGTCGCGACCGGCGAGCCGGCGCACTGGCACTGGAGCATGCTCGGCATCGGCGCACTCGTCTATCTCACGGTGTTTGGTTCCTGCCTCGCGTACAGCACCTATGTTTGGCTTATTCATCATGTGACGCCCGACAAACTCAGCACCACCGCCTATGTGAACCCAGCCATCGCCCTGGTGCTCGGCTGGGCGGTGCTGGATGAACAGGTGCAGGGCTTGCGGTTGCTGGGAATGCTGGTGATTCTGCTCGGTGTAATCCTGGTGACTACGCGTTATGGAGTGTCCTTCAGGCGCTGGATGAAAACCGGCGCTTGACGGGAGCCGCCCCTCGCTCTTGGCACTCCCCCGAGGCGGGAGAGAAGACAAAGTGGCGACGCGAAGCATCACGTCGGTTAATCGGTGTCGAACTGCTCCCACCAATGCCACAGTGGCGGCACCGGTGTTTCAGGCACCGGCCTGGAGGCGGCCGCGGGCAGCACCCGGTACAGGGCCATCGGGTCCTCGGCTTTGACGCGCAATACTTCCTCGAAATACGGCGCCTGCGGTGGCGGCAGGAACTTCATGTCATCCGGTGGACCGCCCTGGGGCAGATACTTGGTGTTCACCAGAATGTAATCGCCGGGCCGGATCTGGCCAGTGTGGATCTCCAGGTACAACTGGCGGCTGGAGCGCACGTAATCCATGGGCGCGCCCAGCACGTAAAGCGTCATTGGCCGCGGCCACTGGAAGCTCACGATGCGGCCGGGCGCTTTGACCACCAATGCCTTGATCCGGTCGAAACCGTCCAGTCCGCCGATCGTGCGGTCATGGAACGGCAGCCATGCGATCACCAGGGCGCCGAAGAACACGATGAACACAATGGCCCAGCCCTGCAATACCGCTCGGACCCAGACACGCCAGCGCACGTCGAACAGCAATGCGAGGCTTGCGAGCCCGAGCAAGGCTACGGCGGGTGCGGCGGGCATGATGTACTTGCTTTGTTTGGAGGCCGAGACCGAGAAGAACACGAAGGTGAACAGCGCCCACACCAGGAGTACGCGCCAGCGGAATTCACGTACATGGCGCAGCGCGAAATAAATCCCGAACGGAAACAGCAGCGAGAGCGGGAACAAATCGAGCCAGATAGTCTGGAAATACAGCCACCAGGGTTGCAGGTGATCGAAGCCTGTCAGAAAGCGCGTGAAATTCTGGTACACCAGCACCGCGCGCACGAAGTCCCAGCCCACGGTGAATCCGGCGGCGATA
>JBOIAZ010000057.1:0-13205 GCA_050739175.1 Gammaproteobacteria bacterium | reverse complement strand
GCGGCTTTTCCTACGGCGACGTGCTGGGTGCCGGCCAGGGCTGGGCCAAGACCATCCTGTTCAATCCGCGGGCGCGTGAGGAGTTTGGTGCGTTCTTCGCCCGCAGCGACAGTTTCAGCCTGGGCGTGTGCAACGGTTGCCAGATGCTGGCGGCTCTCGGCGACCTCATTCCCGGCACCGCGGGCTGGCCGCGCTTCGTGCGCAACGCCTCGGAGCAGTTCGAGGGACGCTTGAGTCTGGTGGAAATCCCTCCATCCGCTTCGCTGTTCTTCAACGGCATGCAAGGTTCGGTGCTGCCGATTGTGGTAGCGCATGGCGAGGGACGTGCGGAATTCAGCCGCCCCGACGGTGGGCAACAATTGCTGGCCAGCGACCGCGTGGCGCTGCGCTTCGTGGACCACCACGAGCACGTCACGGAAAACTATCCTGCCAATCCCAACGGCTCGCCGCTCGGTATCGCGGGCATCATCAATACCGATGGGCGTTGCACCTTGCTGATGCCGCATCCGGAGCGTGTGGTGCGCAGCGTGCAATTATCCTGGCATCCGCGCGCGTGGGGAGAGCACTCACCCTGGCTGCGCATGTTTCGCAACGCGCGCGCTTGGGTGGGCTAGGTCAGTACGCACCACCCGCCGGGATGAAGCCCGCGGAGAGCATGCGGAACTGTTCGCGTATGCGCTGCTCGTGTTCCCGTCCGGGTTGGCTCGCACTGAAGAAGCAACTCTCCTGCGGGTGGCAGACTGCGCCATTCGCGTTGTCCACCACCGCCAGATCCACCGGCCTGCTTTGCATGGCGGGAACGCCGGAGCCATCGCCGGATTGCGCGGGCGTAACGTTCTGCAGGCTGATCCGGTACGGGTGACAGACATGGCTGCCGGTCACCATGATGCAGCCGCTGGCCGGTCTTGCGTCGGGATCAGCGTTGAACAGGAATTCCAGATTGAGCTGCGGCGTGAGGGTCTTGCCGTCGACCCGCACCGGCTTGAATTGCCAGTTCTCCAGGGCTGCGCGCGCAGTGGAAGCCAGGATTGCCGGGCCGGAAATCATCCTGGTGCGGATATCAGCTACTTGACCGCTGGCGTCGACACGGAACGAAACCTGCACCGTGCCGCCGAGACCGTTGCGCAGCGCCGCGTACGGATACTCCGGTTGTGGCAGCGGATGCGGTGCCAAAACGACGAGAGCGGGAGCGTCCGGCATGGAGACCGCCGCGAGCTGTACTCGCGGCACTGCGGTCAGCGGCATGAGTGCCTGCGGCGGCAGTGATATCGCGGGCGCAAGGGCAAGTTGATCGCCTGACGCCGATGGCGCAATCCGGGTGGGAGGGGGCACCGCGCGCAGTGCCGACACTTTGAGCACAGGGACTGGCAGATTCCGGACAACAGGCACGGGTGTCGTGGCGACCGCCATGGGATGCGCCACGACGGACGTGTGCATGACCGTAGCTTTGGGCGCGCGCTGCGGATGGACCAGTAACACGCTGGCCGGCACTGCGGCGAGCATTACCAGCAGGGCTGACCACACGGGCAACCGGCCGATGGGTTCGATGCGGTAGGCGATCCTGTAGGCGCGATGCCAAAGCGCACCGCCGCTGGCGGCGAGCGCGGCCGAGGCGTGCAGGCGATACTGTTCAAGTTCCGCCAGGGCTTTGATGTAATTCAGGCGATCGCCACAGGTCTGCATGACCGCATCATCGCAGCAGAATTCCCGCTCATTGCGTGCGTCCCGGGAGATCCAGTGCACCACCGGATGGTAGAACAGCAGGGTCTCCACCATGATCTGCAGCACATTGAAGAGATAATCGTGACGGCGGATGTGCGCAAGCTCATGCGCGAGAATCATTTCCGCCTGCCGCCAATCCAGCCCGCAAACCGTGCTCGGTGGGATCAGGATCACCGGTTTGAGCCAGCCGATGACCAACGGCGCGTGGACCCGTGCGGAGGCGAGCAACTGAATTGTTCGCCGAACCTGCATTTTTTCCTGCAAGGCGCCGAGCAACGTCTGCCAGGGGTGAGGCTCTGAAGTTGGCGCGGGACGCAGCTTTGCAGCCTGCGTCCAGCCCCAGAACGCACGTGCGCCCATGCAGGTCACGCCGGCGAGCCACAACCAGACCACCCACGACAAATACGGAAATGCCCGCTGAGACGGCGATATCGCCAGCCCGGAAGGCGCGCTGCCGGCTGACATCACGAACACCTGGGATGGCGGTGCCACGTGTGCCCCGGGGTTGCTCATATACCAGCCGCCAAGCCAGACGAATGTGCACAACGGCAACAGTATCAGCACCAGCAGGGTGCCGAGCGCCAAAAGATAGCGCGCCTGCGGCGTCGCATTCCGCAGCGTGCGCCGCACGCACCAATATGCAAGCCCGACGAGCGCGCCCTGCCACAGCAAGTGAATCAGGCTCCAGGCCAGATGCTGCAGCATTACGGCTTCTCCAGCTCGTCAATCAGTTCGCGGATGCGCGCCAGCTCCCCGGGGCTGGCGTTCCGCCCCGAGCCCAGCGCCTGCAACACCAGGTCCGCGACCGAGCCGCCGAAGGCGCGCTGCGTGAGCTTGCCCAGAAGTTGCCGCTGCGTGTGTTCGCGGCTGGCGGTCGTCTGGTAGACATGTGCGCGCGCGGAATCGTCGCGCTCCAGCAGACCCTTGGCGTGCATGATCTGCATGAGCTTGAGCACGGTGGTGTAGCCCACACGGTTGTGGTCCAGGATTTTAACGTGCACTTCGCCGACCGTACTCGGCCCGCGTTTCCAGAGCACGTTGAGGATTTCAAGCTCGGCATCCGTGGGATGATTGGGACGGGCGCGGCGCGGGGACATCGGTTTCTCCAATCAGGGCGACATGGGAACCGGCGACCGCAAGCCGCCGACAATGCCCAAGTATAGCCCCCAAATCCGACGTATTTCGTAATAGCCCGTACGGTCGGGCCGGAACGATGCGCCAGCGCGCCTGAGGGGCGCTTCTGGATTTACGCTAGCGACGCCCGCGGCCCCGGCCGCGCGCGTGTTTCGGATCTTCCTCGTTCACCTTCAGCATTTGTCCGCGCAGGTTGTGGCCGTTCAGCGCGGCGATGGCGGCGCGTGCCTCGTGACCTTCCATTTCCACGAAGCCGAAGCCTTTGCAGGTACCTTTGAAAATATCGCGTGCCAGCGAGATGGAAAACACCTTGCCGTGCTGAGCGAACAAGGCGCGGATCTCGTCTTCGGTGGCATCGGGCGGCAGGCTGCCGACGAACACCTTCTTCATGATGATGTCTCCTCCAGGTGTGCTTGCAAATCAACGGCCGGTATGGCGTTGTGAGACCGGCCGGGCTCCCCGGCCGCGTGAACCCGGCCGGCTGTGCCAGCCGCCGTGGGATGGCTGATGTGCATGCCGCGCGGGGCGTGCAGTATGCGCCGGCTCCGGCCGGGCATTGGGGTCCGGTTTGAAACCGTCCGCGTTGGCGCGCGGCAGTTCGCGCCTTAACAGGCGCTCGATGTCCTTGAGCAATCCGCGCTCGTCGCCGCTCACCAGTGATACCGCTTCACCGGAACTGCCGGCACGGCCGGTGCGGCCGATGCGGTGCACGTAGTCTTCCGGCACGTTGGGCAATTCGTAGTTCACCACATGCGGCAACTGGTCAATGTCAAGGCCGCGCGCGGCGATATCGGTTGCGACCAGCACCTGCACGCGATTTTGTTTGAAATCGGCCAGTGCGCGGGTGCGCGCGCCCTGGGTTTTGTTGCCGTGGATGGCGGCGGAGTGAATGCCGTCGCGCTGCAATTGTTCGCACAGGCGGTTGGCGCCGTGCTTGGTGCGGGTGAACACCAGCACCTGGCCCCAGTTGCCCGACTTGATGAGATGCGACAGCAGTTCGCGCTTGTGGCCCTTGTCCACTTGATATGCGCGCTGGCTGATGCTTTCCACCGGCGCGTTGCGCGGCGCCACGTCTATGGTCTCGGGATTCTTCAGCAGGCCCGCGGCGAGTTTGCGGATGTCGTCGGAGAAGGTGGCCGAGAACAGCAGGTTCTGGCGCTGGTGAGGCAACAGACTCAGAATCCGGCGGATGTCGCGGATGAAGCCCATGTCCAGCATGCGGTCGCCTTCATCCAGTACCAGGATTTCCACGCGCGAGAGGTCAATGGTTTTCTGCTGCACGTGATCCAGCAGCCGGCCGGGGGTGGCCACCACGATGTCCACGCCGCGGCGCAGCTTGTCCATTTGCGGATTGATGTTTACACCGCCGAAAATTACCGCGGTGGTGAAGGGCAGGTACTTGCCATAGGTCTGCACGCTTTCGCCCACCTGGGCGGCGAGTTCGCGGGTGGGCGTCAATACCAGCGCACGTACCGGCTTGCGACGGCCGGTCTCTATCGGGTTGGTTTGCAGGTGTTGCAGCAGCGGCAGGGTGAAACCGGCGGTTTTGCCGGTGCCCGTCTGCGCGGCGGCCTGCAAATCGCGGCCTGCGAGCACCACGGGGATGGCGCGGGACTGCACGGGCGTGGGTTCGGTGTAGCCCTGATCGCTCACGGCATGCAGCAACTCGGCCGACAGGCCGAGGGAAGAAAATGACATATAAAGCTCCTGGATCCGCCTGCTGACGCTTTCGCGCCATGCCGGTCCAGGCAGTTATTCGTTGGTTTAAGAGGCTCGGGAATACGTTTAGAAGGTATGCCGCGACAGGTTTGCGGGACTACAGACCGGATCGCGTCACGTCAAACTCGGCGCGCAGTATACGGTATAAGCCCGGAATTGCCTAATGCGCGCAGTTCCCCGGCTTCATGGCAGGTGCGCGTTCAGAAAGTCGCCACCGTTTTGCGTCCGAACAGCGGCCACACCCATTTTTGCAGCGCGTGGTCCAGTGACAGTTTGCCCGGCCCGAACAGCAGGATGGCAAGCAGCATCAGCCCCCAGACCTTGTGGTCGGTGAAATCGCTGCCCCAGAAACCATGCCACAGACCATGCGGCCAGAGCGCCGGATAGGAAATCACCGCGATAATGTTGTACACGAACAGGAACAACGCGGTAAGCCGGCCGAGCAAGCCGAAGCCCAGGAACCAGGGCAGGATGAGTTCGATGGCGGTGCCGAGATATGCGGCGGTGACCGCCGGCAGCAGCGGCACATGATACACGTATTGAAACAGCGACACGGTGCTCGACATGTCGCTCACTTTCACGACGCCGGCACGCCAGAAATCCACCGCTACCCACAGGCGGAACAGCAGCAGGCTCACGGGCGACAGCCACAGCAGGCCGGCGACGGTTTTCCCGTAGAGATTGCAAACGCGGGCGATCGGGGACATGGATACGGTTCCTTGTGTCCTTGTCATTTGAATGAATAACTGGTTATTAGGCAATTGGAAAACAATCCGTGCAGGCAGGCACCGAGATCGAAATCCGTTTCGGCGCGCGATGCCGATTCGTGCGCGGCGGAAAGCGTGTTATCCGCTTGCAGCGCATGCAGGAATGCGAAATGCCCTAGCGTCAGTGACTGCATGGCAACCTGGCCGTCGGCGGCGCGCCAGATCAGCAAGCGCACACCCTGATCACGGAGCGTGAGGCGTTCGACCTGCTCGCGTTGGCAAAAATCCCAGATGTCGAGCAGCGGATGGTTTGATTCCAGCAATCGGACACCGGGATGCAAACCCAGGCGCAGGTCACCCTGTTTGCTATCCGATATGGCGGCGAGTGCCGCGGGTGCGAGCGCTTGGCCGTCGGCGGCGAGGTAGGCGAGCTGGCGCGCCCATTCGAGCCGCGCCATGTCGGCAAGCCATGGCAGACCGGCGGCTTCCGGCATGGAGGTAAGACAGTCCGCGAACTGCGCGCCAAAGTCCTGCAGATTACCGCTGGCCGAAGGGTAGTCGCGGATGTAGCGCGCCGCCGCGCCCTCGAAGAATTCCTCACCCACCAGTTTCAGCACTGCGGGATAGGCGGTGCGCAGCGCGGCGGTCAGATTATTGAACACGATGTTGCGGTAAACCTGCAGGCGCATTTCCGGAGTGAGCCCATTGCCGGCCACTGCACCCGGCAGTGCTGCGTCCTGCTGACCCAGCATCCAGCCGGTAAACCCGGTTTGCAGCTCATGCAGCGAGGGCGCGGTGTTCATGCAGTATCCGTTCGGCTTTATCAGCTTCTGACAAAAGCACATCCAGCGCCGGAATGTCCTGATCCCATTCGATCAGCGTCGCCACCGGCCCGCAATGCTCGATGGCCAACCGGTAAAGTTTCCACACCGCGTCCGCGACTGGCCGGCTGTGGGAATCAATCAGCAGGTCCACCGGCAAACCCTGCTTGCGGGTGAAACCGGCGAGATGGATTTCACCGACCTTGTCTTTGGGAATGGCACGAATATAGCGCTCCGCGTCATAGCCGTGGTTGGTGGCGTTAACGAACACATTGTTCACATCCAGCAGAATGCCGCAGCCGCTGCGCTCGGCGAGCGCGGCGATGAACTCCCATTCGGGGATGGTGGAATGCGTGTACATCAGATAGGTGGAAACGTTTTCCAGCAGAATCGTCCGGCCCAGATATTCCTGGGCAGCGCTGACATGGCTCACCACCAGATTCAATGATTCTTCAGTAAAGGGCAAAGGCAGAAGGTCGTTGAGGTGGCGCGGACCAATGGCGCCCCAGCACAGATGTTCGGAAACCAGCGCAGGTTCAACGCGCTCGATCAGGCGTTTGAGCTTGGCGAGGTGTTCGGTATGCAACCGGTCACTGCTGCCGAGCGACAGGCCGACGCCATGCAGGCTCACGGGATAGTCGCGGCGCACGGCTTGCAGCACTTGCGGCATTTCACCGCCGGCGCAGAAAAAATTCTCGCTGTGCACCTCAAACCAGGGGACCTGCGGATGTTCGGCGAGCACCTGGCGGAAATGAGGAGGGCGAAGACCGATCCCGGCTTGCGCCGGGACCGGTCCCGCCTGAAACGCCGGTTGGTTGGACACCGGCAAACGCCTTACATGGCCTTGGTATGGCCGCCGTCAATCTTCGAGCACAGGCCCGCGGGCACCAGCACGAAGGCATCCGGGTCGCGCGCCTTGGAATCCTGGCCGGCGCAGGAATGACCGGGCGACTGGCAATCGTTCTTGTAAGCCGCGTTCACACCGAAGCAGGGTTGCATGCCTGCCTTCATTTCCTTCATGGTCTTTTCCTTGGCCATCATCTGCATCTTGCTCATGGAGGCGGAATTTTCCGACATGCCTCCTGCAAAGGCGCTGGCGCTGAGGCCCATTAGGCCCATGGCGATGACACTCGCGAGCGCGGATTTGATCAATAGATTGGATTCTTTCATGACTGTCCTCCAAGTAACTGGCAGAATGTTAAATGACGCCCGGATTCGAGCGCCCACGGCCATAGAGAGTGGTGCAGGCGGGAATTTATTACAAGACGGCCGCTATTTGCCGGCCCGCTTTTGCAGGCAGGCCAGATAAGCGGCCTCGTCAGGCAGGCGGCCCTCGCGCTGGCCGCGCCACAGGCTTTCCGCCAAGCATTCGACCATGTCGTGTTCCGCCTTGTGGGCGTCAGCGTGACATTTCAGCAGCGCCTCGTAGGCCGCCCGCACTCCGGGCGGACGGTCTATGGACAACTGTTCGCGGATGGCGATGTGCATTCCCATGTGCAGAAAGGGATTGGTCTCGCCGCCTTCCGGCCGCCAGTCGTGATCCAGCACCTTGTCGGGATCACCGGCGAGCAGCGCGTGATATTCGGGATGTAGGCGTATGACCTTGGCCACGATGGTTTCCAACGCCGACAGCGGTTCACCCGCCTGCTGCTTGTGCCAGACTTCAAAAAACATTTTGCGGCTGCCGGCGCGATCGGTGGGTTGCAGAGACATGGCGGCCGTCTGATCCTGCCGGTGAGGAAGGCTAAAACGCCCGGATCAGGGCAATCGCGATCAAGACTTCGCCGGCCACTCCTACCACGAAACTCAAGGTGCGCAGCCCGGGAATGCCGAGTGTGTAGATGATGTAGTGCGCCAAGCGTGCCCAGAAATACAGAATACAACCCAGCAGCGTGAGTTCATTGCTGATCCCTGCAAACTGGGCAGCCGCCACCAGCGCGGCAAATACACCAGGTTCTCCACGGCGTTGTAATGCGCCCGCTGGGCGCGTTGTGCCCAGTCGTGCAGGGATTTGTCATCCGCGCCGGGGTTCTTGAGCGTTCCCCAAATGCCGCGTACCGCCATGCGGTCCAGCACGTAGGGAATGAAAAACAATCCCGTCATCATGGCGGTAATCGCGAGCCAGAAGATTTCAGGTTTCATGGCAGTGTTTCCCGGTGTTGCTGCGATAGGCGTAGTGATCTGTCAGGCAAGGGATAAACAAAACCCGGCGACAGGATTGTCAACCCAATCCCGGCGCCGGGCAAGGCTGCGTCAGGTCATCAGTGGAACGCTGCGAGTTGCACGTTCTTGTCGCCGAGCGCCTGGGCCACGTCATAGAACGCCTGATTGGTGATGGCGTGATAGTTGGTATCATAGGCTGAGCCGTACTTGGCATCGGTATCGTCCATCACCTGCATGTGAATGCCGTGGGAAAGCGCCTTGTCGAACAGATAACCCGCCCAAAAGGTGTTGTCCGGCGCGGTGCCGGCTCCCACCAGAGTCTTGGCGAGATCCACCCCGGAAAGCTGCGCCGGCGCGGGCAACCGGATATTTTTTTGCTTCACGATCCTGAGGGTGTCGTTTACGGCGAAATCAATGCCGCTGACCCACTCGCCCACACGGTGCTTGCCGTACTGCTTGGTGAGCTTGGCGACTTCCGCGTTCACTGTTGCAGCGCCCAGCATGTGATTCAGGGCCGTGACCAGTGAGAAATGCTCCGGGCCGCCGCCCGCCACCACCAGCGCCACGGTCACCGGCAACGCCGGCGCACCGTCGTACACCGGGCCGCCGTAGCGGTTGGTGGTCTGCATGCTCATGCCGGAGTCATAACCGGCATCGGGGGTCGCCGCGAAGCTGGAGGCCGCCAGCAATAAACCGGCTAGCACACCGAGCGCCACACCGCCACGGCGAGCGGTCTTTATAAAAGAACTGTCGAATTTCATGAACGTATCTCCTGTGTTGATAGTGCCGACTCGTGTTCCGAGCGGGCTCATGCAGGGATACGTAAAAGATCAAATTTCGGATGCACGTCGGATAGGCAGTACGGTTCAGGTCGGGACGAGCGGCGCGACGTACACCACCGGCCCGGTCGGCTGACCGGTGGGCGAACCGCCCTCGGGTTCGACCGAGATGGCGAGTCCTTTGGCGCTAACGACGGCGGCAATCACCTCAACGCTCACGGTTTCGCTAGCCGAGCCGCTGCTGTTCATCAAGCCCATGGCGATCGGCTTGCCGCTGCCGGGGAGCATCCACAATTCGTAGGACTTGCCCGGCGGTGGGGTATTGTTGGCAAGTGCTTTCATGTTCACGCGCCGGCTTTGGGGATGCACGGTGATCAGCCAGCGCGGCTGACCTTGGGCTGTGGACATGACCGCAAGATAGGCGGGCGGGAGCGAGGGCGCGAGCACGCTGCGGCCAAGGAAAATGCCAACGACCAGTATTACGACGGCCGCGACTGCGACAGCGCCGCTCCACCAGACTTTCACTCGCGGCGCACGCACCGGTCTGGATTCCGCTTCAATGCGTGCTTGCAGCCTGCGCCACACCGAGGTGGGCGGTGCTAGCGGGCGCAAGCCGCGGTTCCAGGCGGCAAACTTTTCCTCCCAGACAGTGACTTCTGCGCGCAGACGCGCGTCTTCGATCAGCAGGCGCTCGAAGCGGCGGCGCGCGGCGCCGCGCAGCAGGCCAAGTACATACTCGCCTGCCAACAGTTCGCGCAGGTTTTGGTTTCCGTAGTTCATGCCGCTTCCAGGCAACGCTTCAGGCCTTGCAGGCCGCGCCGCACCCAGCTCTTGACCGTGCCGATAGGTGAATCCAGCGCGCGCGCGATTTCCTCATGCGAGCAGCCGTCAAAATAGGCCAGTCGCAGGCTGTGGCGCTGGCTTTCACTCAATCCTTCCAGACAAAGTTGCAAAGCCCGGGCCTCGGCGTGACTGATGAGTTCTCCGGCATCGGGATCGTCGCTCAGCACACTCAATTGGGCCTCATCGTCCCCGCCATCGGCATTTTCCATGGGCACTTCGCGCTTTTCGCGCCGCAGTACATCGAGTGCTCGGTAGCGGCAGATGGACACCAGCCAGGTCATGGGCGTGCCCTTCTGTGCGGTGTAACTCCCGGCGTTGCGCCACACACTGATAAAGGCATCCTGCAAAGCTTCCTCTGCCAGATCCCGTCGCTTCAAGATACGCACCAGGATGGCAAATAGTTGCGGGGAAGTGAGTTGATACAGTCTCTGGAAAGCGGGCTGCTGCCTCTGGGCGCAGGCGCGCAACAAGCCCACCAGTAGGCGGGTTTTGTCCGGATTCGCTTCGGCAGGTACAGACAAGGGCTTTTCTCGTTTGTTGGTTGGGAACGCCGATGGATTGCCGATCGCCAATTTATTTTAGCGCTATTCGCGCATCCGATTGCTTATGCCGTTCGTATCCATGTAGTACGGCCATAAATCCGGTCATTTCCAAGACTCGGAGCATGGTGCGTATCAAACCAGATGGTCATCCACAGGAGGACACCATGAAAACCACTACACGATTGATCTTCAGGTTCTTGCTTGGGAGCATACTGACGGCGATGCTGGCAGCCGGTGGTGCTTATGCCCAAGGGCTTAATCCCAATCAGACCCAGGGATTCTCACACGGCAAGATTGTCAAATTTACTTATCAGCAAAACTACGCTTGCGTTGACCAGCCCAATGACGACCTGGATTACAGCGGCGTACCGGCGGAATCAGACCCGGGTGAATTTCAGACGCCAATCTGTCAGGCCGGGATTCAACCCACGATTGATCCGACCGGGGCGAATGCAAAACGCACGGCAATTCTGTATGTGTTAGTCCCCATGTTCTCGCTCGACAATGACCAGAACCCCAACGATGCCATCCCGTGCCCCGCCGAAGTCAGGCCGAGCACACTGTGCGGGCCGGCGCTGGGTAACGTCTTGATCCAGCTTTTTGGGGCGGTTCCGGAAGCCTACAAGGCGAAACCACTGGTGTTCACCGATTGCCCCGGGCCGGGCTCGATGCCGGGCACCTGCACAATGCACGCCTCCACGGTTGATCTCGGCAAGGTGTTGGTAGCACTCGGTAAACTGCCTCCGCCGGTGACAAATGTCTTCCTGCCCACGCCGAATCACAGCCACGTAATTGCCAATTCACGTGCCAACACCAAAAACGCGATCTGGTGGGAAGTGGAGCCGGTACTGGTGACCGATTCGGCCGATTGGCCGCCGGAAGATGGAAGCAGTGGAATAACCTCCGTCGAGAAGCTGCACGAAGCGGAACAGAGAGGTGAGGCCGTCGAGGTACCGTCCAATTTCTTTCTGTTCTTCAGCTCGCAATCCATGAGTCATATGTGATAGCTGAATGATTTAGTGCCATTCGGCAAACAGAAAAATGAGGTGGATGGCGGTGGGTGCTAACCGATCCCGCCGCCATCTGAATGAAGATTCTTATGATGGTGCCGACGTTTTGTGCTTGTACTCGCATAGATCGCGGATCACGCAGCGCCAGCACTCGGGTACACGTGCCTTGCACACGTAGCGGCCGTGCAGGATCAGCCAGTGGTGAGCATCTTTCTTGTATTTGTCCGGCGTGAACTTGAGCAGTTTGTTCTCCACTTCGCGCACGTTTTTGCCCGGCGCCAGGCCGGTGCGGTTGGCGACACGGAAGATGTGCGTGTCCACAGCGATGGTCGGTTCGCCGAAGGCGGTGTTGAGGATCACGTTGGCGGTTTTGCGGCCCACGCCCGGCAGCGCTTCCAGCGCCGCGCGCTCGCGCGGCACTTCACCGCCGTGGCCCTCAAGCAGGATTTTTGCCGCCGCCAGAATGTTCTTCGCCTTGGTGTTGTAGAGGCCAATGGTTTTGATGTAGCGCTTGAGCACGGCTTCGCCCAGCGCCAGGATGGCCGCGGGAGTATTAGCCACGGGAAACAGAAGTGCGGTGGCCTTGTTTACGCCCACGTCGGTGGCTTGCGCCGACAGCACCACCGACACCAGCAGCTCGTAGGGCGTGCGGTATTTGAGTTCCGTGGTCGGCTTGGGATTGGCTTTTTTGAGCCGCGCGAAAATCGCGGCGCGCCTGGCGGGATTCATGTGCGCTGCCGTTCCCGCTGTGCGCGCTTGGCGCGCACCCGCGCCACCGCGGCGGCGATTTCCGCCTTGCGCCGGGCGACGATGTCATCGCCGGTTGCGGCCTTGTCACGCATGGCCACCTCATGTTCGGTTTGGTCGCGTGCCAGCCGTACAGTGTGTGCCTGATAGCGTGTACGAAAGAACTCCGCACGTGCCGGACCGGCGGAAGGCACCGAAATTCCTTCGGCTGTTCCGCGCGCGGGCTGCATGTAAATGCAGTCCACCGGACACGGTGACAAGCACAACTCGCAGCCGGTGCACAGTGCCTCGATTACGGTGTGCATCTGCTTTGGCGCGCCGACGATCGCGTCCACCGGGCAGGCCTGGATGCATTTGGTGCAGCCGATGCACAAGGCCTCGTCAATGAAGGCCACCGTGCCCGGTGTGAACTGACCGACGGCGGGATCGAGCGGTGCGAAGTGATGCCCGGTGATTTCCGCCAGCGCCCGAATGGTGTCGTTTCCGCCGGGTGGGCAGCGGTTGATGCCTGTTTCACTGGCGGCGACGGCCTCGGCGTACGCGCGGCAGTCCCAATAGCCGCAACGCCGGCACTGGGTCTGCGGCAGCCGCGCGTCAATGCGGTCGGCGAGCGCGTTCATTCATAATGAGTTTACTTCCCAACTGTCTGATCCGAGTCTACTTCCCGCCCGGGGAGAAGTGGCCGGGGGGGGAATGTAGGAGCGACTTCAGTCGCGAGGGAAGCAGAATCGCGGCTAAAGCCGCTCCCACAAATTATGTTTATTTCACCCGCATGCCGGGTTGTGCGCCGGCGTGCGGTTCGAGCAGCCACAACTCCTTGCCGCCGGGACCGGCCGCGAGCACCATACCCTCGGACACGCCGAACTTCATCTTGCGCGGCGCGAGATTGGCGACCATCACCGTGAGCTTGCCTTGCAGTTGCTCTGGCGCATAGGCCGACTTGATGCCGGCAAACACGTTGCGGGTTTCGCCGCCGAGGTCGAGCGTCAGGCGCAGCAGCTTGTCGGCGCCATCCACC
>JBOIAZ010000056.1:0-2761 GCA_050739175.1 Gammaproteobacteria bacterium | reverse complement strand
ACGCCTATGCCTGCCCTGCTTCCAAATACCCCTGACCGTGTAACAGTCCCAGAATATCATCGGCCGCCTGATCGGGTGTGCGTGCTCCGGTATCTATGATGACCTCAGGTCTGAGCGGGGTCTCATACGGATCGCTGATGCCGGTGAATTCCTTGATCACGCCGGCACGCGCCTTGGCGTAAAGGCCCTTGCGGTCGCGCTGTTCACAGACCTCGATGGGCGTCGAGACGTACACCTCGAAGAAGCCGCCCACGGGTTCGATCATCTCGCGCACCTTGCGGCGCGTGGCGGCGTACGGCGCGATGGGTGCACAGATGGCCACGCCGCCGTTCTTGGTGATTTCACTGGCCACATAGCCGATGCGCTGGATGTTGAGGTCGCGGTGCTCTTTGGAGAACCCGAGTTCGCTCGACAGGTGTTTGCGTACCAGGTCGCCGTCCAGAAGCGTGACGTGGCGACCGCCGATTTCAAGCAGCTTCACCATGAGCGCGTTGGCGATGGTGGATTTGCCCGAGCCCGACAGGCCGGTGAAAAACACCGTGAACCCCTGCTTGCTGCGCGGCGGATGGGTCTTGCGCAGCTCGGCCACGACTTCGGGATAAGTGAACCAGTCGGGGATGTCCTTGCCTTCCTGCAAAAGCTGACGCTGTTGCGTACCGGAAATGGTCATGACGGTTTCGCCGGGTTTGACCTCGTCTTCCGGTGCGTAGCCGCCCCGCTCCTTTACGTACACCATCATGCGGAACGGCACCATCTCGATGCCCATTTCGTCCTCATGTTTCTTGAACAGTGTCTGCGCGTCGTAGGGTCCGTAGAACGGTTTGCCTTGGCTGTCCTTGCCGGGACCGGCGTGATCGCGCCCCACGATGAAATGCGTCGCGCCGTGATTCTTGCGGATCAGCGCGTGCCAAAGCGCCTCACGCGGCCCTGCCATGCGCATGGCGAGCGGCAAGAGACTGAGCAGCGCGGAATTCTCGGGGTAACGCTTGATGAGGTGCTCGTAGCAACGCACGCGCGTGTAATGGTCAATGTCGCCCGGCTTGGTCATGCCGACCGTGGGGTTGATCAGCAGTTTTGCGCCGACCTGCTCCGCCGCGCGATGGGTCAGTTCGAGATGCGCACGATGCATGGGATTGCGGGTCTGGAAGGCCACGATGCGCTTCCAGCCGAGTTCATCGAACAGCTTGCGCAGTTCGGCCGGCGTGCGGCGCAGATGGCGGAAATCGTAATGCGTGGGCGGCTCGATGCCTGTGAGACGCCCGCCTATATATACCGGGTTGGTACGGTGCTTCAGATAAAACACCGAGGGGTGCCGCTCGTCTTCAGTTCCGAACACGCTCAAAGCTTCGCGTTTCAGATCCGGCTCCCAGATGTCCTGCACGTCCAGCACCGCGAGCAGCACGCCTTCCGGGTCGCGCAATGCCACGGAGCCGCCGGGTTTGAGCTTGGCTGCAAACTCGCGCGTTACATCCAGAGTGATCGGTATGGGCCAGAGCGCGCCGTCCGCGAGACGCATTTCGTCCACGACATGCCCGTAATCAGCGCGGCTCAGAAAACCCGTGAGCGGCGCAAAGCCGCCGCTCAGCAGCAGCTCGAGATCACAGAGCTGGCGGGGCGCGAGATCCCAGGCCGGAAGACCCAGCCCCAATGCCTTGAGCGCCTTCCGCCCATCGGCAGGAACATAGCGCTCCTGCACCCAATCAGGAACCATGTTTACGGCAGGTTCATGTCCGGCGGGTACGGATACCACGTTATTTTCCGCTGGCCTTGTCAAAACGCAGGCGCTCACGCACCTGCCCGACATAGTTCGCAAGCAGGGCGGCGAAGATGGCGAGGACGATGCCAATCACGATGCCGAGACCCACGACCGTGCCGCGGCCGAGCCCCACCGGTTTGACGGAGCGGATTGGGTCGCCCAGCACCCGGTTGTCCTGAATGTTGTCAATTTGCGCCTGGAGATTCGTGATGCCGATGTTCTGACTCTGGATGTCCTGGCCGTGACTGAACAACAGTTTTTGCAGTGCAATCTGGTTTTGCCCGATCACCTGGTTCTGCAACGCCTGGGCGCGGCTGTTCTCGGTAATGTCCTTGTCCACGCCGGCGAGTTGCTGTGGCAAGGTCACGTTCAACTGCTGTTCCTGCTGGTTCAGCAGATTCACGCTTTGCTGCACTTCGGTACTGAGGACCAGATTGGACATGGCCTGAGTGGGACTGCCGGCGTCTTGCGCGGAGGCAATTGCGGCTTTGTGCGCCGTAGCTATGTGCGCCTGCAAATCGACGATCTGCTTTGTCAGCAAATCCGCGGACGCCTGGAGCCTGCTCTTGCTTACTGCAAGCACCTGCGCACCGGTCTTCAGGTTGGCCAGGGCATTTTTGGCGTCGGCTATGGCCTTTTCCGCCGCCAGCTTCTGCACTCCGAAGACCGCAGGGTTCTGCAAACTCGCCAGGTTCAGCTTCGCACCGTCCAGCTCCGACCGCAGGGTGGACCGCAGCTGCTCAGTCGCACGGGAATTGTCGCGAACGAAATCCTGCGACGCCAGTTTTTCAATTCCAATGCAAGCCTGTTCCTGCTTCCCCGCACCGCGGCAACTCAGGAGTACCGTGCTGCTGTCGTTTCCAGCCGTTACCGTGAACTTCGGGAGGTTCACCGACGCCTGAGACTGCTGAAGGTACTGTGCCGACGCAAACGGAACATAGACATTTTGCAGGGCGTTGACGGCGGTTTGAGACGATACCATTGGCACAGCGATTCCGTTTAAGG
>JBOIAZ010000055.1:0-22299 GCA_050739175.1 Gammaproteobacteria bacterium | reverse complement strand
TCGGTCTGGTGTTCATGGCCGGCGTGATTTCGATGTTCCTCGCCAGCCGCCAGAGTTACACGCTCGGCAGCGCCGTGGCGCGGCTGCAGGAAAACGGCCGCTTCGCCCTGGATTTCATGCGCCCGGTACTGCGCATCGCAGGCTACACCGGCTGCGGCAATCAGAGCATGTGGGCCACCCCCGGAGTCAACCTGCTGAACGTCCAGACTGACTTTCTCAACTTCGCACAGGCAGTCCAGGGCTACGACTACAACAATCCCGCCACCAACGTGGGCGGGGGCTATGCGATTACCTCGGAAACCCCGGCACTTGATACCTCTGCCAGCGACTGGTCGCCGGCCGTGCCTGCGACCCTCTGGAGCGCGATCAGCGGCACTGTCATTCCCGGCAGCGACATCATCATGATCCACGCCGTCAATCCCGGCGGCATTGCCATATCGAGTTTTCCGGGCGGCGGCAGTTCCGCCAACGTGAAGGTTTACAACAACGTTTTGCTTGCCAATGCCGGCCTGGTCATAGGCACCATTGCGTACGTCACCAATTGCACCAACTCGGCCGTATTCCAGGCCACCAATGTCACCCAAAGCAGCGGGACTGTAGAACATGCCGTGTCGGGCGGCAAGGTGACTCCGGGTAATGTGTCCGCCGGCAAGGTCGGCAATTTCTCTCTTCCGGCCCAGCTCTACACGATTCAGACTTATGTGTACTACATCGGCCGGGGGGCAGATCAGGGACCGGCGCTCTTTATGGTCAGACTGACCAATACCGCCGCGCTGGGTACTCCCCAGGAACTGGTGCCCGACATCGAGAGCATGCAGATCCTCTACGGCGTGGACACCGACGGCGACGGCATCGCCAACCAGTACGTGGCCGCGAGCGGCATCGCCAACTGGGCGGCGGCCAGCATCGTGAGCGTGCGCATCGGCCTGCTGGTCCGCAGCAACAACAACGCCGTGCCGGCCACGGCGCTCAGCGCCGTTGACGTGGACGGCGTCGCGGTCACACCGCCCCCGGGTTCCGGCGCCACCACCACCCGGCGCCTGCACCGGGTGTTCGTGGAAACCATCGCGCTGCGCAACCGCCTGCCATGAACGCCAACCCGACATCCTCCCCGCGCCGGCACCAGCAAGGTGTGGTACTGGTCGTCAGCCTGGTGCTGCTGCTGGTGCTCACGATACTCGGCATCGCCGCCATCCAGAGCACCTCGCTCGAAGAGCGCATGGCCGGCAATCAGCGCGCGCACCAGTTGGCCTTCGAGGCGGCGGAAGCCGCGTTGCGCCAGGGCGAGCAGGCGCTGAACGGCCTGGCCTCGCTGCCGCCCTTCGACGGCAGCGTGCTCGGCTATTACCCGAATTCCACCGATGCCTTCGGCCCGCTAACCGCCGGCGCCGACTGGCAGAGCTGGAACTGGGCGCAGAAATCCATACCGTACACCGGCACGCTCGGTATCGGCGGCAACACCGGCGCCACCGCGAGCTACTACATTGAAGCGTTCACGTATGCGCCCGGGGCCGGCCAGTCGCTCGACGTGAGCGCGCCGGTCGGGAACCTGCAGCTGTACGCGATTAACGCGCGCGGCGTGAGCCCGGACGGCAAATCCGTCGTGATCCTGCAATCCACCTACAAGCGCTGAAGGGTCCGCCGCCGCGGACCAAGGACAAGCTCCATGCACCTCCGAATCCACTCGAAAAAACTCCTGATCCTCCTGGCCACGGCCGGGCTGACGGTCGCCAACCTGAATGCGGCGCACGCCGGCACGGTGTCGCAGATGCCGCTGTTCCTGAGCACCGCGGCCGAGCCCAACATCATCCTCGGCATAGACAACTCCGGCAGCATGGACTTCGAGGTACTGGCGCCCACCAACGACGGCGCCTTCTGGTGGAACGAAAAACCCGGGAGCTTCGTGGGCTGCGACCTGAACGATAATTGTTCTTCCCTTGGTCCCACCGGCAGCGACACCTTCAATTTCAATAAACAGGGCAATTTCCAGACCGGCCTGCCTTGGGACAAATATGCCTACCTGTTCCCGTTCCCAGGCGTACATATCCGCAACGGAGGTTACGACGGCAGCAGCAATGACGGTCATGGCCATTTCTTCATCCCACCGGTCCCCGCGTTTGCCTGGGCGCGCAGCCCCGACTACAACAACGCCTACTTCAATCCCACCGTGACGTATACACCGTGGATGAACTCCGATGGCACGCCGGTACTGACGCAGGCAAACGGTGCCGTTGACACCCAGGGTGATATCAACCCGGCGGCCGCTCCCGACGATCCGTATCTTTACCCGGCAACCACGCTGAACCTCACCTGTGATGTGGGTGGCGCCACGCCCTCCATAGCGGTGGGAACCAACTGTACGGGAACCAGTACTACACCGCCGAGTGGACCGGCTTTCATGCTGTTTTCGGGCATGAGCCTGCCGGCCGGCACTGTGGTCTGGAACTCGAACGGTAACAGTTGCACGGGCGACTGGGAGCAGGTGCCACTCCTCGCCCCTGTTCCCGACACTCAATATCAAAGCGGCGGGAGCAGCGGCACCACGAGCTGCGGAACCAGCAAATTCGTAGTAGGTACCAATGAAAACGGTACGCAGTACCAGTACCTTGCCATCCAGTATTTCCCCGCGACGTTCTGGCTGCAGGCCGCCACTCCCAGCGCCGCCCTGGCCCTGCTGCCCACCGGGTATGGCTATCTGCTGACGGGCGTGATCGCCGGCGGAACGGGTCCGGCTGGCGAGCCCATGTTCGGTTTCCAGATCCAGCCAGCGAACTTCGCCAGCGCCGCGCAGTACACCGCCGCCATCCAGAATTTCGCCAACTGGTTCAGCTATTACAGAAAGCGCCATCTGGCGCTGCGCGCTTCCTTGAGTCAGACCTTCGTGGGCTTGTCCAACATGCGCGTGAGCTGCGCCTTCATGGACAGCAACAGCAACGGTTGCCCGGTACCGGGCTCCGGCACCAATCTGACCATGTACGACCTGAACAATGCCGCGCAGAAGGCCACCTTCTTCAGCAATTTCTTCAATAACAATGGCTCCGGCGGCACGCCCACCTGGCCACTGCTGAACTACATCGGCCAGCAGTACCAGCGCACCGATTCCGGCGCGCCCATCACCCAGGCCTGCCAGAAGAATTTCGCCATCATCTTCACCGACGGTTATGCCAATTATGGTTATCCGGCCTGGCCGTATTCCGGTTCCGGAGACGCGGATTCCAGTTCCAGCGCACCCTACGGCAGTTTCGGCTTCGGCGCCGCTCCTTACGCCGACGGCGTGCCCGGCACGCTCGGCGACCTGGCGACTTATTTCTATGCCAATAACCTGCGGCCGGGTTTGACCGCGGGCCAGGTGACGCCGGATTCCGCCTGCGGTACCCCGAATGCACCCGCGGGTCTCGACTGCAACAAGAACCTGCACATGGACACCTACGCCGTCACGCTGGTGCAGCAGGGCCTGGTCTGGAACGTGAACCTGCCGGCCACCCAGAACCCCTTCCAGAATCCGCCGCCCTGGCCCATGGGCTCGGCCTTCCAGAACCGCAGCCCCACCGGCATTGACGACCTGTGGCACGCCACGCTCGACAGCCGCGGCCAGATGTTCGCCGCGCAGACACCGCAGTTGATTGCCCAGCAGCTGCAGCAGGTGCTGAACGGCATCGCCGCGCGCACCAGCTCGGCCGCGGCCATCGCCACCAATTCCACGCGCCTGAGCACCAACACCTTCATCTACCAGGCGCGCTTCAAAACCACCGACTGGACCGGCCAGTTGCTGGCCTTCAAGATCAATCCCGACGGCAGCGTCGCCGCCAATGCCAGCTGGGATGCGGCCCAGCAGATGCCCGGCGCCGCGAGTCGCAACATCGCCACCTGGAACCCGAGCAGCGGCACGGGCGCGGGGGTGGCCTTCGAATGGAGCAGCCTGAGCAGCGCGCAGCAGACCGCGCTCAACCTCAATCCAGGCACCGGCACGGCCGACGGCCTGGGCGCGGACCGCGTCACCTGGTTGCGCGGCGGCTCGGTGCCCAGCAGCGACGGCTTCCGTACCCGCAGCCAACCGCTCGGCGACATCATCAACAGCAACCCGCTGTACGTGCAGGACAGCAGCTTCGGCTACAACAATGCGCCCGTCACCGTGAACGGCGCGAACGTGGGCCAGAGCAGCTACGCGCAGTACTTCGTCGGCAATCTCAACCGCCAGGCGATGATCTACGTGGGCGCGAATGACGGCATGCTGCATGCCTTCAATGCCAACACCGGTCAGGAGCTGTTCGCCTTTGTGCCCGCGACCGTGATACCGGCGCTCAACAAGCTGATGGCGCCCAACTACTCCGCCAATCACCAGTTCTACGTGGACGGCACGCCGACCGTGAGCGACGCCTATAACAACATCAGCACCAATACCTGGGGCACCTACCTCGTGGGCACCACCGGGGCGGGCGGTACCGGGGTGTTCGCGCTCAATGTCACCAACCCCGGCTCCAACACCGAGGCCAACGCGGCGAGCTGGGTGATGTGGGGAATCAACAGCTCGACCACGGGCTATGGCGACCTCGGCTACACCATCCCGCGCGCCAGCATCGCGCTCATGGCCAACGGCCAGTACGCGGCCATCGTGTCCAACGGCTTTGACAGCGCCACCGGCGCGGCGGCCTTGTTCATCATCAATCTCTTCAACGGCCAGTTGATCAAAGAAATCAAGATTCCCGGCGTGACCAGCGACGGCCTGGCGGCCGCGGTTCCGGTGGACACCACCCAGCCGTCCGACCGAGTAGCCAACTTTATCTACGCCGGCGACGTGCAGGGCAATCTGTGGAAATTCGATGTGACCAGCACCAATCCGCTCAACTGGTGCGTGTCCAACAACAGCGGCGGCTGCATCAGTTCCAGCGCCACCTCGGCCACGCCCCTGTTCAAGGCCGTGGACTCGAGCGGCAAGGCCCAGCCGATCACCGTGCGCCCGGAGGTGGGGCTGAGCAACAACAGCACCCCGCAGATATACTTCGGCACCGGCAAATACTTCGAGACCGGTGACAACGTGGTGCCCGCAACCCCGCAGGTGCAGACCTTCTATTCCATCATTGACGGCGGCACCGGTGCCGTGATCCGCAGCCAGCTGCTGCTGCAGCAGGTTCTCGCCACCCAGCAGGTGACGGTGAACGGCGTAACCAGCACCATCCGCGTGTCCACCAACAACCCGACCACCAGCACCCCGCCCGGCGGCCCGAGCGCCATGACCCAGCCCGGCTGGTACATGGATCTGCTGAATCAGCCCGGCGCCACCGGTACCGGCGAGATGGTGGTCAGCCCCGCAGTGCTCGACAACGGCCGCATCGTGTTCACCACCCTGGTCCCCAACACCAATCCCTGCGGCTTCGGCGGCACCTCCTTCCTCATGGAGCTGAACGCCCTGACCGGCGCGCGCCTCGACACCTCGCCCTTCGACATGAACGGCGACGGACACTTCTCCGCCGGCGACTTCGTGACGGTCACGGTATCCAACGGCAGCGGCGGCACCACCACCATCACGGTGCCGGTGAGCGGCCTGCAATCCAGCGTGGGCATCATCCAGACGCCGGCGATCATCTCCGCCTCCAGCTTGGAGTACAAGTTCGCGAGCGGCAGCACCGGCCAGATCCTGTCGGTCGTCGAGTCTCCGGCTGCGGGCGGCGGACGGCAGGCCTGGGTGCAATTCCAATGAGGCACGGCCGCCCATCCGCCGCGCGGGAGCAGACCATGACACGCAATAACACGCACGGTTTCACGCTCATCGAGCTCATGATCGTCGTGGCGATCGTCGCGATCATCGCGGCCATCGCCTACCCGTCCTATGAACGCTCGGTGCTCAAGTCACACCGCGCGGATGTCGAAAGCATGCTCAACCAGGACGCGCAGATACTCGAACGCTGCTACACGCAGTACTTCAGCTACAACAATGCCGCGTGCCCGACGCTGACGTCCGCCAGCGAGCACGGCTATTACTCATTGACACCGGCCGCAGGTTCGATTTCCGCGACGGTCTACGTGCTCACCGCTGCCGCCCAGGGTAACCAGACCAGGGACACCGCCTGCCAGACCTTCAAGCTGGACAACACCGGCAAGAAATCCGCTTTCAGTTCAGGCGGCACGGATAATTCCTCCACCTGCTGGGGCGGATAAGCATCTCCTCACCCGGCCGATCGGATTCGGCACATCCGCTTCGGGCTTGCACGCGGGCCGCGGCCTGCGTCACCATACGCGCCCCATGGCCGGACGCGCATGCATGCCCGACAACAACACTCCTGCCGCCTCCCCGGAAAAACTGCTTGCCGGCCCGCTCGCTCCGTTGCTGCGCGGCGGTCTCAAGGGCCTGGAAAAAGAAAGTCTGCGCGTGGACCCCAACGGCCGCATCGCCCAGACGCCGCACCCGCCGGCGCTCGGCGCGCCGCTCACGCACCCGCACATCACCACGGACTACTCCGAAGCACTGATTGAACTGGTGACCCCGCCGCTGGCCACGCCGGAAGCCACGCTGGATTTTCTCGCCGACATTCACAGCTTCGTGTACCGGCATCTGGAACGCGAAATGCTCTGGGCCAGCAGCATGCCCTGCGCGCTGGAATCCGAGCAACGCATCCCGATCGCCCGCTACGGGCGCTCGAACATCGGCATGATGAAACACGTGTACCGGCGCGGCCTCGGCTGGCGCTATGGACGCACCATGCAGACCATTTCCGGCGTGCATTTCAATTACTCGCTTCCGCCGGCATTGTGGCCGGTACTCCAGGAACTGCGCGGCGACCGCCGGACGTTGCGTGCATTCACCGACGAGTGCTACTTCGGCATGCTGCGCAACTTCCAGCGCCTCGGCTGGCTGGTGCCGTATTTTTTCGGCGCCTCCCCGGCGGTGTGCAAGAGCTTCTTCCACGGTCGGACCCCGGCTTTCAGCGAGTTCGACGCTCACACTTACTTTGAGCCCTACGCCACCTCGCTGCGCATGAGCGACATCGGCTACAAGAACAAGAATCAGGCCCACATCGGCGTCAACTGGAACAGCCTCAAGGATTACGTGACCACGCTCACCCATGCCATCAGCACGCCGGAGCCCGAATATCAGGCCATCGGCGTCAAGGTGGACGGCGAGTACCGCCAGTTGAACGCCAACATCCTGCAGATCGAGAACGAGTTCTACACCTTCGTGCGCCCCAAGCAGCCCATCAATCCCGGCGAGCGCGCCACGCTTGCGCTCCGGGAGCGCGGCGTGCTGTACGCGGAAGTGCGCGCGCTGGACGTGAACGCCTACCACCCGGCGGGCGTGGATACGGCCGCGCTGCGTTTCATCGAAGCCTTGCTGATCCTGTGCCTGCTCACTGACAGCCCGCCAATCTCCAGGGAGGAACAGGCGGTCATCAACCACAACCAGACCGTTACTGCGCGCGACGGCCGCCATCCCGGTCTCGAGCTGCAACGCGACGGCCGCGCGGTCAGGCTGCGCGCCTGGGCCGGGGATGTCCTCGGGCGCATGCCGGGCATCTGCGCAGTGCTGGATGCCGCCGACGCGCACCGGCCTTACAGCGCGGCGCTGCAGGCGCAGCGCGAAGCGCTGGCCGATCCCGAGCGCCTGCCCTCCGCGCGCGTGCTCGCCGACATGCGCGCGCGGCACGAGAGCTTCTTCCAGTTCGGCCAGCGTGTGTCCGAAGAGCACCGCCGCTATTTTCGGCAACGCAAATTGCCGGCCGATACCCAAGCGCAGTTTGCGAAGCGGGCGCGGGAATCGCTGGAAAAACAGGCGTGCATCGAGGCCGCCGATCGCCTGTCCTTCGACGATTACCTGGCAAACTATTTTGCCCAGACTTGAAAACCGGCGGCACGGGATTGCGGGATTCAACACCGCCCGCGGGTTAAAATAGGTCGCCACTTTTCGCAACGAGTCCGGACATGCTTTCCCAACACACGCGCAAACGCTTTGGCATCCGCTGCACGCTGCCGCCCGACAATCCCATGACCGCGCCGCATTTGCTCGGCCCGGACTGGGAGTCCTACCGCTGGTTTGAAACCGCCGGGGAGCGCGACGCCTTCTTTGCCGATTATGCCAGTGAGCATGTGTATTCGCGCCGCGGAGATCTGCCGAACGTCATCTACACCAAAGTGCAGCGCTGATGCGCATCGAGGTGTTTTCCGACAGCGTGTGTCCCTGGTGCTACATCGGCAAGCGTCACCTGGAACAGGCACTCGCGCAGGCCGACATCGGCCCCGCAGACATCCATTGGCGCGCGTTTCAACTCAATCCGGACTTGCCGCCCGAGGGCCGCGACCGGCGCGAGTACCTGGACGCCAAATTCGGCGGTCCCGACGCCGTGCGCGCGATACACGCGCGCATCCAGGAAGCCGGCCGCGGCGCCGGCATTGAATTCCGCTTCGACCGGATCACGCGCAGCCCGAATACGTTCAATGCGCACCGCTTGATTCGCCTCGCGGACACCCGGCAGCACGCCACAGTCATGGTGGAAACCCTGTTCCGGGCTTACTTCGTCGAGGGACGCGACCTAGGCGACACCGACACGCTCATCGAGCTGGCGCGCGCATCGGGTCTCACCGCAGACCTGCGTGCGTGGCTCGCCGCAGACGGGCAGCGCGCTGAGGTTCTGGAGGATTTGCAGACTGCGCGCCGCCTGGGAATCGGCGGCGTGCCGTTCTTCATCATGGAAGACCGTTACGCACTGTCCGGCGCCCAGCCCGTTGCGGTGTTCGTACAGGCATTGCAGGCCGCCCGCCAGAAATCGCGGGCCGTGCATTGACCGGCCGCGCACCCGCGGCGGACGCAGGCACAGGCCGCCATCCGTTCGAGTTCCGTGAGCCGCGCATACCCGCGCGGGTAACCGGGCGCACACCGGCGCATCGGGAGACTGCGGATGTTGACGTTTGACGCGGGCATGCTGCTGCTGGCCTTGCTCGTCATTCTTGCGGGTGCCGAACTGTTCACCAACGTGGTCGAACACGTGGGTCAGCGCTACCGCCTCTCGCAGGGCCTGGTGGGCTCGGTGCTGGCCGCGGTGGGCACGGCTCTGCCCGAGACCACGGTACCCATCGTTGCGGTGTTTTTCGGCGGCGCCAGCACCACGGTGCGCGAACATGTCGGCATCGGCGCCATCCTCGGCGCGCCCCTGATGCTCGCCTCGGTGGCCATGACGCTGATCGCGGTGTTCGCCGGCGCCAAGCGCGGCTGGCGTGATCCCTTCACGCCGGAAAGCAGCGGTTTGTACCGCGACCTGCTGTATTTCCTGGTGGCGTACCTGATTGCGCTGCTGGCGCTGTTTATTCCCCTGGCTCAGGCGGCACCGCGGCTGCTGGCCTCCGCGGCGCTGGTGTTCATCTACATCATTTATGTACGCAACACGGTGCGCGCTTCGCGCGCTCTCGTGGAACAGGGCCACGGCACCACTGCGGATGCGCCGCTGCTGCTGACACGCCTGCGCCTGCGGCAGACGCCGGGGCTGGAAGTCGCGCAATTCGTGCTGAGCCTGGCGCTCATCATTGTGGGCGCCAAATTGTTCGTGCACGGCGTGGAACAGCTTGCACAACTCACCGGGGTCGGCGTGCTGGTGCTGTCGCTGCTGATCATTCCGGTCGCCACGGAAATGCCGGAAAAGTTCAACAGCATCCTGTGGATCCACCGCCGCAAGGACACGCTGGCGTTCGGCAACGTCACGGGCGCACTGGTGTTTCAGGGCACCTTGCTGCCCGCCTTCGGCATCCAGCTCGGCGCCTGGCAGGCACGCTCCGACATCCTGCTGGCCATGGCGCTCACGTTCGCCGCCATTCTGTGGATTCTGTTCCTGGGCTTGAGCCGGCGCCTACAGCCATTGTGGCTGTTGCCCTGCGGTCTCGCGTATGTGCTCATGTGTGCGCTGCTGACGCACGCCTGACGGGAATCCCGACACTCCCCGGCCACGCCCACTGGAGGACATCGCGGGCTATACTTCCGCTATCGGGGGCGCATGGAGAGCCGGTTTGCGGCAGGCCGAAGCAGGCCCAAACCGTTCCGAACACCGAATGAAAATCCAGCTTCCTGTGGAACAACTCGAGAAGGGCATGTATGTGGCCGAACTGGATCGGCCGTGGAAAGGCACGCCTTTCCTGTTTCAGGGTTTTGTCATCGAAAGCGATGACGACCTGGCCGCATTGCGCCAGCACTGCCGGCATGTGTGGGTGGACGATCTGAAATCCAGCACCGAGCAGGCACTCCAGGATCGCCTGCATACCACCGTGCGCGGCAGCACGATCACCGTGGTGTTCACCGAATGGGAGGGTGCCAAGAAGCTGCATAACACCCTCAAGCGCATTGAACAGAAACGTGACGATGTGGTGACCAGTCTCACACGCCTCGCCGAGAGTGCGGTCAGCGGGCAGGATGGGGACCTGCAGCAGACGCGCAGTGCAGCGGCGCAACTGATCGAAGACATCGCGTCAGACCCCACTGCAGGCTTGTGGATGCGCATCCTCTCCGAGCAAGACGCCAGCATCGGCCGGCACGCGGTGAACACTTCGGCACTCGCCGTGGCATTTGCGGCGGAGTTGGGCTGGGACAAGGAGCTGCAGGGCATCGTGGGTGAAGGTGCCATGCTGCACGATGTCGGCATGGCGCGCATTCCCGAGAAGATCCGCAACAAGCCCGGGGCGTTTACCGAGGAGGAATTCGGTCTGGTGAAGCTGCATCCGGTCTACGCGGCCACGCAAATGGAGAACAGCGGAAAATTTGATCCCCGCATTCTGGAAATTGTGCGCCATCATCATGAACGGTTCGACGGCAGCGGTTACCCGGACGGCCTCGCGGACGGCGACATCCCGCCGTATGTGCAGCTGGTGTCGATCTGTGATGTGTACGATTCCTACACCACGCCGCAGTGCTACCGCAAGCAACTGACGCCTTCCGCCGCCATGCGCCGGCTCACGCAGCGCTCGGTAGGCCAGTTTGACAGGAACCTGGTGGAAAAATTCATACGCTTCATCGGCATCTACCCGCTGGGTACCCTGGTGCGGCTGCGCAACGGAACACTGGCCGTCATCGTGACGTCCGACGAGACGCGCCGCCTGCACCCCACGGTATTACTGGTAAAAGACGCTGCAGGCCAGATGCTCATGCCGCGGCGCACCCTGAATCTCGCTTACATCGAGTCCGGCCGCCTGTCCGCCAAGTACGGCATTGAGGAAATCGTTGAGCCTGAAAGCGTGCAGATTGACGTGCGCGAAATCCTGCTGCAAGAGCTGCAACTGCGCTGAGCGCCGCGCAGGCATGCAGCGGCCTGTCCGGTGCGGAGATGATTCTTCATGACGAATGCCGCGGTGTCCCCGTGTGTGCGTAACTGCTGCCTGGATGAGCGCGAGGTGTGTCTCGGCTGCGGACGCACGCTCGACGAGATCCGCCGCTGGTCGGAGATGACCGAGACCGAAAAGCACGCTGTATTGACGCGCGCGGCGCAACGCCGCGCCGAGCGCCTGGCGCGCTTTCCCGAGGATTGGCCGCGTTGATTCACGGCGGGAACGCGCCGTTCGCCAACAAAAAACCGGCCTGACGGCTGGCATTTGCCGTCAGGCCGGTCTCGGGTCTGGCCACGTTTCTGGTGCGCTGCGCCCCGGCTGGCGCTGCGCGGCTCAGAACTTGTAGCTCATCGTGAGCAGATACTGGCGACCGGTCTTGTACTCCTGCGCAAGCTGCGTGGGGCTCGCCAGATACTGGAAGTAGGTCGAATTCGTCAGGTTCAAGGCGCTGAAGTTCAACGCCCAGTTGCCGTTCAAGGCATAGCCCGCCGAGGCATCCAGTTCTTTGAAGGACGCCGTGTTGGTCGGAGCCGCACCCGCCACGTAGCCGCCGGCCAGATAGCCGCTGCGCCAGTTGTACGAGATGCTGGCGCTGAACGGCCCCTGCTCGTAGTACGGGCTCACGCTGTAGGACTGCAGCGAGTTGTAGGGCATCAGCTGGCCGCTGCTGGTGGTGGCGTTGGAATAGGTGTAATTGGCCCGTACTCCAAAGTTCATCGGCAACTGCTGCTGGTAGGTGACCGCAAAGCCATTCACCGTGGCGTGACCGCCATCCACCGGTTGATTGACGCTGTATTGGCAGATGCCTGCCGGCGTGCACAGGCCCGCGGCAATCTGCGCGTTTCCGGTCGAGTTCAGGTAGCCCGGCAAGGTCCAGGAGCCGTTGATGCGCTGCTGGAACGTAGCCTGCTGGATGATGTAGTTCTTCACATCCTTGTAAAAGATCGAGCCGGCCAGCACCGAGCCGGGGGCAAAGTACCACTCCAGTGACTCGTCGAAGTTCACGGACTTGTACGGGCTGAGGCTCGGATTGCCGGCCGCCGCCGTCAGCACCGTGTCATTCGCCTGGAAGTACGGCGCGAGCTGGTTGTACGGCGCATACGCCACGGTCTCCGAAGCCGCACCGCGCAATATCAGATCCTGACTGAGATCGTAGGCGATATTGAATGCCGGCAATACATTGGTATGCGTACTGGTGTAGGTCAGCCAGCCGTAACCCGGCGGGAAGGCGCAGTTCAGTGTATCAGCCGCCGCGCAGTTGCCGGGGACGTTGTAGCCCTGCGAGCGCAGCCGCGTCTGCACCACGCGCACACCGATGTTGCCATGCAGCGGGCCGCTCAGGAAGTTGCTCTGGATATAGGCCGCAGTGTTTTCCTGTACCACGTTCCACGAGTTGTTGAACAGGCTGTTGGCATCCGGATTATTGGGATAGTTCACCGTCGCCGACAGCGGGTTGGCGCCCATGATCGCGCCATAACCGGCCGTCTGCACGTGCGACACCATGCTCGATGACAATCCCAGATCCGACATGCCCTGCAGGTCGGTGAGCCCGCCATAGCCGAGCTGGGTCAGGGTCTTGGGCGTGAAACCGCCATACACGTACATCGCCTGACTTTCCCAGTGACCGGCATAGCGGGCACCGAACAGCAGGCTGTTGAAAAAGCCGTCCAGATCCCGGCTGAAGTCCACCTGCCCGTAGGTGTCGCGGGCCGCGTAGGGCAACAGCGAATGATTGCCGCCCCAACCGTAATCGGCCCAGTAGTTGGGATTGTTGGCGGTGGCGGGATTGGTGAAATTGAAGCCCTGGTTGATGTTCCAGCTGAAGCTGTCCTCGTAGGCGAGTTCCTTCAGCACCTGGCTGATGGGATTGGTGGAATTGCTTACCCCCAACTGCGTGGAGATGGTCCACGGATTACCGATGTACTTGGTGCGCCAGTCGATGCCCTTGGTGGTGATTTCCGAACCACGTGCAAAGTTATCCGAAAGCGTGAGCGCATCCTGACCACAGGCACCGGCCGTGTCATTCTGGCAGACCGTGCCGGGTCCGGCCACGCTTGTGCCCTGCGTGACGATGCCATTCACCACGCCGCCCAACTGGGTGATGCCGCCGGGGCGCAAGGTCGTCCAGGCGTAGGTGGATTGATTGGTGTTCTGCAGATTGTCCAGCATGTACATCAGCGATACGCTGGACTCGAAGTTGTCGCTGGGCCGGAATTGGAGATTGGTGAAAACGGTGTTGCGCCGTTCCACCTGGTTGAAGTTCGCGGCCGACAGCTGGTTGGGCACCAGGTCACTCGCTTGCAGCGTGCCGGCGGCCACTTCGGCCGCAACTGCCGGGTTTTGCGCGGCGATGCTGCCGACGGTTGAATACCCATAGTTCTCCATGCCCTGGCGGCTGATCACCTGTTCGTAGTGGCCGAGTGAAATATCCGCGCCAAACACGCCGGAATCATTCTTCCAGCTGTAGAACACCGAGGCATTCGGTTTGCCCTGGCTCACCAGCGCGTTGTAGTTATAGGCCACGGAACCCGAGAAAGTATTGGACTTGATATCCAGCGGCTGCAGTGTGTGCATGACGATCAAGCCGCCCAGGCTCCCGGCCGGCAGTCGCGCTTCCGGGCTCTTGAACACCTCCACGCTGCCCACCAGCTCCGCCGGCAGCAGCGAGAAATTGAAACCGCGGTTCGGCTGGTCGCCGAACAGCCACATCGCCTGCGCCACCGGATGACCGTCGAGCAGACTCACGTTCAGGCTCGGATCCAGGCCGTCCACGCTCACGCGCTGCGTCGCCGGCATGCTGTGATCCAGTGTGATGCCCGGAATCAGGGCCAGGGCTTCCGCCACATTCGTGGTCGGGAATTTGCCGATGTCCTCGGCGGTGATTACATCCACGATGGCATTGGCCGTGCGTTTGACTTCCAGGGATCGCGCGAGACTTGCGCGAATGCCGACCACCGACACCGCGGCCAGCGTCACGTTCTGTGGCGCCTTGGTTGTGGATTGATCGCCGGGGGTACTGCTTTGCTGGCCGCCCGAGCTTGCTTGACCGCTGCCGGCATCCTGCGCGGCAGGCATGGCAGGCGCAGCGCCAGGCGTGGCCGCCTGCCCGACTCCGGCCAATCCGAACAACGCGACGACCCCGGCACAAAGTAGGTATTTGCACAGTTTCATGACATTCTCCCGAAAGTTCCAGCCATGTTGATTAACGCAGTCACGACGGCCTCATGCCGCCTCCGAAATTATCCGGACAAGCCGCGCAGGTAACGCGGTCTGCCGCCCTTGTCGGCACTCTGTTGCATGTGATTCTCGAGATACCAGTTGGCGGCGCCGATCACCCCCAACTGGCCGTGTTCAACCAGCCGCACGGGCACGCGTTCCAGGTAGGCGCGCATCCTCCCCTTGTCCAGAAAACGCTCCACGAAACGGCTGCACATCAGAAAGTCGCGCATGCCCGGAAGGATGCCGCCGGTCAGATACACGCCACCGCGCGCGCCGTACAGCAACACCAGGTTGCCGACAAAGCTGCCCAGCAACGCACAGAACATGTGCAGGGTTTCCTCCGCAATCGCGTCACTCTGCGCGAGCGCGGCCGCCGTGATGGCTTCGGGCGTTTCAAGTGCAGCGGGCGCGGCGCGCATTTCCGCCAGCACCCCGTACAGAGTCACCAGGCCCGGACCACACAACACGCGTTCGTGCGCCACGTAGCTATCAGCGCCGGCGAGGTGCGCGAGCACGTCGCGTTCCGCGGCCGTGCCGGGTGCCAGGTTGGTTTGCCCGGCCTCGGTCGCCAACACCAGCTCGTCACCCTTGCGGGGGATGCATACCGCCGAGCCCAGCCCGGTACCCGGACCGACCATGATCAACGGACCGGCGGCGCGCTCCGGCCCCGCCAGCAACTGGGTCTTTTCCACGTTGATGAAACGCGCGGCGTGGGCCACGGCTTCGAAATCGTTGATCAGCGCCAGCTGGGACACCCCCAACTCACGGCGCAGCTCTGACAGCGACAGCTTCCATGGGAGGTTGTAGTTGACTACCTCGTCGTCGAGCACGTAACCGGCGCAGGCCAAAGCGCATTGCTGCACCGGGACCTTGGCTTGCGTGGCGAGAAAATCCCGCAGGATGGCGCTCAAACCGGAAAAGTCGCCGCAGGCATATTTGCGGTAAGCCAGAACGCGGATTTGGCCGTCGCGGCTGCCCTGCACCAGCCCAACACGCGCGTGGGTACCGCCTACGTCGGCGGCGAGAAACGGACGGGCGCCGGAGCTCATGACTCTGCGTCGCCAGAGGTCGACCGTCTCGGCCACACGCTCACTCCCTCCGTTTTTGGGCGGACCGGTTAATGATGGGGCAGGAGTTTGATATCAAAATGACAACGTTGTCAACTGGATTGGACAAAAATTTTCCTGCGTGGCATTGTGGTGTCCCGGATGCGGGATGCCGAACTCCTGGCGATCCAACCAAACTCGGCTATAAAAACAGTGTATCCTCAATAGGTTGCATCATATTGTGCGGACGCGGCTGGAATTTACTTATCTAACATGTTCCAACTGGCTTGGAGATTTTGGCGGTAATATCTGCGGCGCAGGCGGGGTTCCGCCAGCTCTGGACAAACGGACAATTTTTTTGTCCTATTGGTAAGCCTGATGGTAACCCCGAAACCCGCGATGCCCACCCACGCCCCTGCGCCGCAAACCCGTACTGCCAGCCACTGGTTGCCCATGTTCATCATCGGGGTGCTGTTTTTCATCTTTGGTTTCGTCACCTGGCTCAACGGTCCGCTGATCAGCTTCGCGAAACTGGCGTTTCAGGTTCCCGACACTTACGCATTCCTGGTGCCCTCGGCGTTCTACCTTTCCTATTTTTTCCTCGCGCTGCCCTCTTCGACGGTGCTCAAGCGCACCGGCATGAAA
Organism: Gammaproteobacteria bacterium; assembly: GCA_050739175.1. Classification (GTDB taxonomy): domain Bacteria; phylum Pseudomonadota; class Gammaproteobacteria; order Natronospirales; family REEB76; genus REEB76. The sequence goes on along the minus strand of JBOIAZ010000055.1, from coordinate 6,094 downwards.
AGGGGCATGGCGCTGGGATTGTTCGTGATGGCCATGGGCGCGGTAATCTTCAGCCAGTTCGCGCCCATGCGCGTGTATGCGGGTGTGCTGACCGGTCTGTTCGTGATCGGTGCCGGGCTCGCGCTGCTGCAGACCGCAGCGAATCCCTACGTCAGCATGCTCGGGCCCATCGAGAGCGCGGCACAGCGCATTGCGGTCATGGGTATCTGCAACAAGGGCGCCGGGGCGCTGGCACCGGTTGTGATCGGAGCGCTGGCATTGCACGGCATCGACAAGATTGAGCAGGGCGTCAAGGACGCCGCGACGCCGGCGATACGCGACGCCGTGTTGAATGGCTTCGCCGCACAGATGCGCTGGCCGTATCTGGCAATGGCGGCGATCCTGGTTGTGATCGCGATCTTGGTGATGCGCTCCGCGCTGCCGGAAATCAGGACCGAAGGCGCCAATCGCGAGGCGACCGGCGCACCCGGCGGGATGCTGCGTATACCGCATTTCTGGCTGGGTGTGGTGTGCCTGTTCCTGTATGTCGGCGTGGAAGTCATGGCCGGCGACGCCATCGGCATCTACGGACAGGGGTTTGGATTGCCGCTCGGCGAGACCACGCATTTCACCTCGTTCACCCTGATTGCGATGCTGGTCGGCTACGCGCTGGGTTTTCTGCTGACGCCGCGCTTCGTATCGCAGGAACGTTACCTCGGAGCTTCCGCGGTGCTGGGCGCGCTGCTGACGCTGGCCGCATGGCTAACCACCGGCTTCACCTCGGTGCTGTTTGTGGCCGCGCTCGGCTTTGCCAATGCCATGATGTGGCCGGCAATCTTCCCGCTGGCCATTCGCGGACTGGGGCGTCGCACTGAACTTGGCTCGGCGTTCCTGATCATGGCCATCGCGGGCGGCGCCATCATTCCGCAGCTGTTTGCGCATCTCAAGCTGCACATCAATTTCCAGCTGGCATTCATGGTATTAATGGTGCCGTGCTACCTGTACATCCTGTTCTATGCCGCATACGGCAGCAGCGTGGGTCTGCGCGGTACGCCACTCGGCATGACGCCGCGAGCGGCGGATGCAGGCACTGCGTCCTGATCATTGCAGGTCTGGACACAGGTGATTGCGCATTACCCGGGCATTTTCCGCCGGTACACTTTGGGGGACTAGGCCCGCAACGCAGCGCAGCCCGTCGGGGAGCCACATGACCATCGCCACCATAAAAGATGTTGCACGGCGTGCGCGGGTTTCCACCAAGACCGTGTCGCGGGTAATCAACCAGGAATCCGCGGTGCACGACGAGACGCGTGCCCGGGTGTTGCAGGCGATCGATGAACTGCACTACCGGCCGGACATCTCCGCCCGCAGTCTGCGCAGCGCCAAGGCCTTTGCCATCGGGCTGGTGTACGACAACCCCAACCCGCACTACATCATCAGCGTGCAGGCCGGCGTGCTTTCTGCCTGCCGCGAAATGGGCTACGGCCTGCAAATCCACCCCTGCGATTCCACCTCGCCGACGCTGGCACGCGAGCTGTCGGAACTGGTGCGGCGCGCGCGGCTCGCGGGTCTGGTGCTGGCGCCGCCGATGTCGGAGCACCTGGAACTGATCCGCGTGCTCGCGGACGAAAACATCCCGCTGGTGCGTATACTTTCGGCGGCCGAAGATCCGGCCGACGGTTATGCCTGCGTGTTCGTGGACGACCGCGATGCCGCCTACGACATCACCGAGCACCTCGTGCAGCTCGGCCATGCCCGTATCGGCTTCCTGTGGGGCGGCAAGAAGCACCGTTCCAGCCCGGAACGCTTCAAGGGCTACGAGGAAGCACTGCGCTACTACGGCATTCCGCTCGACAAGCAGCTGATCATCGAGGGCGACTATACCTTCGACGATGGTTTCCGCGGTGCGCGCCAGTTGTTCAAACTGCGGGATCGGCCGACGGCGATCTTCGGATCCAACGATGAAATCGCCGCGGGCGTACTGGCGGCCGCGCGCGTCGCCGGCCTGAACGTGCCTTACGACCTTTCGATTGCCGGCTTCGAGGACAGTCCGTTCTCGCGCCAGTCCTGGCCGGCGCTCACCACCGCGCGCCAGGCCACCGATGCCATCGCGCGCGAGGCCGCACAACTGCTGATTGCGCAGTTGCGGCCGGAAGGCCAGCGTCCTGCCAACAAGGGATTCAGCCCCGAACTGGTCGTGCGCGGGTCAACCGCGCCGCCGCGTCCCCAGGAGAGCTTGCAGGAAAAACTCTGACGCTTGCGGCTCCAGTCAGCGCACCCGGCACACGCCACGCACAAATCGGTACTTGGCCGACCGGACATGGCCGGTTTCGATAATCAGGCAGCAACCAGAGTTTCCCGGCCGAGGAATCCGGCGGCGGCATCCGGCCCCAGCGTGCCGGCGGCATACGGCTGCGGCGTCTCGGCTGTCTCTGCCCAGGCATGCACAATCGGATCAATCCATTGCCAGGCCGCCTCCACCTCATCGCGGTGCATGAACAAGGTGAGGTCGCCACGTGCCACGTCCAGGATCAGCCGCTCGTAGGCGTCCAACGGATTGCCGCCGAAGGCTTCGGCAAAACTCATGTTGAGCGGCACCGGACGCAGGCGTAGATCGTCGAGATTCGGGTATTTCACCATGAGCCACAGCTTGACGCTTTCATCCGGCTGCAAACGCAACACCAGTTGATTCGGCAGTGCCGGGGAACCGGTGCCTGAAAAAATCGAATGCGGTAGCGGGCGGAAATTCACGATGATTTCCGAAACCCGCTGCGCCAGGCGCTTGCCGGTGCACAGATAGAACGGTACGCCCGCCCAGCGCCAATTGCCGACCTCGGCGCGCAAAGCCACGAAGGTTTCGGTGGTCGAGGCCGATTTGCCGACATCCTGCAGATAGCTGGGCACGGCCAGCGCGGCGCTCACGCCGGCACGGTATTGACCGCGCAGCGTGAGACGCGCGACATTGCCGGCATCAATCGGTTTGAGCGCGCGCAGCACCTTGAGTTTTTCGGTACGCACTGCGTCCGCCTGCAACGATGACAGCGGCTCCATGGCCACCAGACACAGCAGCTGCAGCAGGTGATTCTGCACCATGTCGCGCAGTGCGCCGGTCGCATCGTAATAGGCGCCGCGCCCCTCTACGCCGAGGGTTTCCGCCACCGTGATCTGTACGCGTTCGATGTGGCCGGCATTCCACAATGGCTCGAACAAGGTGTTGCCGAATCGCAGCACCATGAGGTTCTGCACGGTTTCCTTGCCGAGGTAATGGTCGATGCGGAAGGTCTGGTCCTCGGAGAATACCGACCCGATCGCGGCGTTGATGGCGCGGGCGCTCGCGAGATCATGGCCGATGGGCTTTTCGATCACTACGCGGCTGTGCGCGCCATTCAGTCCGTGTTGCTGCAAGCGCGCGCAGATTTCGGCATACAGCCTGGGACTGGTGGCGAGATAAAACACGCGCCGCCTCGGAATCGATGCCGCACAGGCAGAGGCGAACTCCGGCCAGCCGGCACCCGTCTGCACGTCCAATGTTTGGTAGCCGAGCTGCGCAAGAAAACGCGCAAGGCCGTCGCGGTCGGCGTCCGGCACAGCCAGCAGCAAAGCCTGTTCCGCCGCTTTTCGATAGGCGTCTGTCGGGTAGGCTTCACGCGCCACGCCGAGGATGCGGCTGCCGGCCGGCAGCTGGCCGGCGCTCACCCGCCGGTACAACGCCGGCAGCAGTTTGCGCATGGCCAAGTCGCCGGTGCCGCCAAAGATGATCAGATCAAAGGGTTCAATGGGAGTCATTTCCGAGCCAATTCTAATACCAATAGAGTACCTATTGTCTATCTTATCCACTGTATTTGAAACATTGGTATTCTATTGGTATTATCTCAGCATGGATGTGAGTTTTCGCACTGAATTTCAGCGCTCGACCAGCCTGCGGGCGCCCGCCTACATGCGACTGCAGCGGTTGCTGCGTGAGCGACTGGCAAGCGGTGCGCTCGGACCCGGCCAGGCACTGCCGAGCGAACGCGCTCTGGCGGCACAGCTCGCGGTGTCCCGCGTCACCGTGCGCAAGGCGCTTGCCGGACTGGTGCAGGACGGCATACTCGTACCGCGCCGCGGCGCCGGTACTTTTGTGGCCGAGCGCATCATCAAACCGTTGTCCAAGATCACCAGCTTCACCGAAGACCTGCGCGCGCGCGGTTTGAATCCACGCTCGGTTTTCCTGGAACGCTCGCTGGGCGAAGTCACACCCGAAGAAGCCATGGCGCTCAACCTGTCACCCGGCAGTCGCGTGGCGCGCTTGCACCGCCTGCGTTACGCCGGTGACGCACCGCTGGCCGTGGAGCACAGCGCCATCCCGCAGGCCATTCTTGACGACCCCGCACGCGTGACGGATTCGCTGTATGCGGCACTCGAAGCGCTTGGTTGCCGCCCGGTACGGGCACTGCAACGGCTGCGCGCGGTGAATCTGAGTGCCGAACACGCACGCCTGTTACAACTGCCGCAGGGTAGTGCAGCACTGGCCCTCGAACGGCGCAGTTTTCTGGCCGACGGCCGGCTGGTGGAATTCACGCGTTCCTGGTATCGCGGCGATGCTTATGATTTCGTCGCCGAGCTGCAGGGCGAATGACGTGGCCGCCGCAGGCAAAAATCCCGATACCACCTTGATGCATGCCGAAGCGGCTCAGGCCGCAGCCGTGGTTGCCCGCCAACTGCCGGCCAACGCGGAACTGGTTGCAGCGCTCGGACAGCGCTTGCGCGCACAGCCGCCGCGCTTCGTGGTCACCTGCGCGCGCGGCAGTTCGGACCATGCCGCCACTTTCGCCAAATATGTCATTGAAACCCGGCTGGGCTATGTCACGGCCTCGGCATCGCCCTCGGCAATCTCGATTTATCACGCCACGCAGCGTCTCGACGGCGCCTTGTACATACTCATTTCGCAATCCGGCGAAAGTCCCGATCTGGTGAGTTGTTGCGAGGCCGCCCGCACCGCCGGCGCGCTCGTCATCGCCATGACAAATTCCCGGACCTCGGCACTGGCCGCGGCTGCCGAAGTGGTGATTCCGTTGCACGCCGGCGTTGAACGCAGCGTCGCGGCTACCAAGAGTTTTCTGGCTACGCTCGCCGCCATCCTCCAACTCGTGGCGCACTGGAAGAACGATGCCGAGCTGCTGCAGGCGCTGCCCGCCACACCTGCGGCCATGCGCAGCGCCGCGGCACTCGACTGGTCGCCGTTGGTGGCCGGCCTGCAAGACGCCGAGCATCTGTTCGTGCTGGGCCGCGGACTGATGCTGGGTGCGGCGCAGGAAGCGGCGCTTAAATTCAAGGAGACCTGCGGGCTGCACGCCGAGGCGTTCAGCACCGCCGAAGTGCGGCATGGACCGATGGCGCTCATCGGCTCCGGGTTTCCCGCGCTGTTGTTCGCCCAGAACGACGCCACCCTGCCCGGCGCGTTGGATTCCGCACGCGAATTTCGCGCGCGCGGCGCGCGCGTGTGGACGGCAGCGCCCGGCGACATGCATGCGGATGCACTGCCACTGGCAGCAGCGCCGCATCCGCTGTGCGCCGCGCTGCTCACCGTGCAGAGTTTTTACCGCGCGATCAATGCGCTGGCGCTGGCCCGGGGCCGCGATCCCGACGCCCCGCCGCACCTCAGCAAAATCACGGAGACTTTGTGAGCGATGTCGTACTGATTAACGGCCGGGTGCTGACGTCCGAAGGCTGGCGCGATGATCTCGCGGTGCACGTGGAAGGCGAGCAGATAGCCAAGCTGTCCAGGCAGGCCGCCATCCGGGCGCGCGGCACGGATATATACGATCTCAAGGGCCGCTACCTGCTGCCGGGATTCATTGACTGTCAGGTGAACGGTGGCGGCGGCGTGCTGTTCAATGACCAGCCAAGCCTGGACGGCATTCGTGCGATCGCCGCTGCCCACCGCCGCCTGGGCACCACCGGCCTGCTGCCGACATTGATCAGTGACAGCGCCGAGGTCATGGGCACGGCCGTTTCCGCCGTGGCGGCCGCAATCGGCGCGCACACGCCCGGAGTGCTGGGCATCCACATAGAAGGCCCTTATCTCGCGCCGGCGCGCAAGGGCGTGCATGACGCCGATGCGCTGCGCGCGCCC
>JBOIAZ010000054.1:0-6056 GCA_050739175.1 Gammaproteobacteria bacterium | reverse complement strand
ATCAGCCCCTGTTCTTTTTCAATGGCGTCGCCCGCCTTCACCAGCACTTCGATGACATCCACGTCCTTGAAGTTGCCAATGTCGGGAACCTTGATTTCAACGATATTCGCCATGTATGCACTCTGATTGTGGGAGCGGCGTTACACGCCGCGATTCAAGCCTCGCGATGGAGGCAGATTTTTGCTCCTGCAAAATCTGCATTTCCGACATCCATGGCAGTCACCGTCGCCTACCTTTTGCACAACCCTCATCTCATCTTCTCCCCTCAAGGGAAGCAGGGACAAGAAGCTATTCCCATTTATTGGCATTCTTTGGATATCCGGGACGCTGCACCCGCACCACGCAGAAGCGCTGACCGGTAGGCGCTTCCATTACCACCCAGGTCTTGATGCGCCGGACCTCTCGCGCGCCCAGGCGCGTCAGGCGCGCGACCTCAGCCTCAATGTCATCGGTCTCGATATCGAGATGCACGCGGCTTTCATGTTTCACTTTCTGGACTTCCACGATGGGCTCGTCCGGTGGAGTCTCCAGCATGCGATAGTTGCCGCGGCTGCCCGGATGACGAGGATCCAGCGGCCGACCCAGTGCGACGGCCCAGAACGCCGCAGCCGCATCCACGTCGTCGGTCTTGCAATCTATGAGCACGGCACAAAGACGACTGTAATGCATATTTGCGCAGCCTCACGTCGGTTGCGAACCCGAACTGTCAAAGCACCAGGTTCCGGGCCTCGGATAACACCTGACACAGATAGGTGGTGAAGCGCGCGGCCATGGCGCCGTCAATCACGCGGTGGTCATAGGACAGCGACAGAGGCAGCATCAGGCGCGGCTGGAATTCCTTGCCGTCCCAGATGGGCTTTATCTGCGAGCGCGACACGCCGAGTATCGCCACCTCCGGTGCGTTCACGATGGGCGTGAACGCAATGCCGCCGATGCCGCCCAGGCTCGAGATACTGAAGGTACCGCCCTGCATTTCATCAATCCGGAGTTTCCCGTCGCGCGCCTTTTGCGCCAGCGCGCCGAGTTCCTTGGCAATCTCGAATACGTTCTTCTTGTCGGCGTCGCGGATCACCGGCACCATCAGGCCGTTCGGCGTGTCCGCGGCAAACCCGACGTGGTAGTACTTTTTATACACCAGATTCTCGCCGGCAGGGTCCAGCGAACTGTTGGCCTCCGGGAATTGCTTGAGCGTAGCCACACAGGCCTTCACCAGGAACGCCAGCATCGTGAGCTTGGTGCCGATTTTTTCAGCGTCGGACTTGAGCGCCTTGCGCACGTTGTCGAGTTCGGTGATGTCGGCCTCGTCGTGCTGGGTGACGTGCGGCACGTTGAGCCATGCGGCCTGCAGACGCGGTCCGGAAATCTTTTTGATGCGCGGCAGCGGCTTGATGTCGATTGCGCCATACTTGGCGAAATCCACCGCAGGTACTTTCGGCAGGCCGCCGCCTGTCGCGCCGCCCTGCAGCACGCTCTTCACGAAAGCCTTTACGTCATCGTGGGTGATGCGCCCCTTGCGGCCGCTGCCCGTGACGCATGAGAGATCCACGCCCAATTCACGTGCCAGTTTGCGCACCGACGGCCCGGCATGCGCCTTGCCGAAGCCGGATTCGTTGACGGGAACAGGCGGCGTGGGCGCAGGCGCTGACCGTGAAGTCACGGCCTGCCGGTTACCGCCCGTGTCGGTGCCTGCCGGTCCCTCGCTGAGAGCAAGAGCGGTCTTGGGCGCCGGTGCCGGGGTCGGCCTGGGCTCTTTGGGCCGGCTTTGACTTTGCCCGATTGCGCCCGCCCCTGCGCCGGCGAGTTCCAGAGTCAGAATCAACGAGCCTTCGGATACCTTGTCGCCCTGCTTGACCTTTATTTCCCTTACGGTCCCCGCCTCGGGCGCCGGCACATCCATCGTGGCCTTGTCGGTCTCGAGCGTGATCAACCCCTGCTCTTTTTCGATCTGGTCACCGGCTTTGACCATCACTTCAATGACGTCCACGTCCTTGAAATTGCCGATGTCAGGAACTTTAACTTCTACAACATTGCTCATGAATCTGCTTCTTGATGTGGGAGCGGCGTTACACGCCGCGATTCGATTATCGCGACCGAGACCGTCGCTCCTACACTCACACTGTCATCGGGTTGGGTTTTTCGGGATTAAGGCCGTATTTTCTGATGGCCTCGCTCACCTTTTTCGCATCCAGCTGGCCTTCATCCGCGAGCGCCTTGAGCGCCGCCACCGCGACGTGATACCGGTCCACCTCGAAGAAATGCCGCAGATCCTCGCGCGTGTCGCTGCGCCCGAAGCCATCGGTGCCGAGCACCGCAAAACGCCGCGGCACGTACTCGCGGATTTGGTCGGCAAACAAACGCACGTAATCGCTGGCCGCGACCACCGGGCCGGGATGCTGTTCAAGCTGTTGAGCAATATACGGGACGCGGGGATTCTTCCCGGGATTCAGCAGATTCCAGCGCGCGCAATCCTGGCCGTCACGGCGCAACAGCGTGAAGCTGGTGGCGCTCCACACATCCGCCGCCACGTTCCAGTCCTTTTCCAGCAACTCGGCGGCCGCCAATACTTCACGCACAATCGTGCCGCTGCCCATCAGTTGCACGCGCAGTTTGGCATTACCGCGGCTCGCACGCAGCAGATAAAGGCCACGGCGGATGCCCTCTTCCACTCCTTCGGGCATGGCCGGCTGAGGGTAATTTTCATTCATGACCGGGAAATAGTAGTAAACATGTTCCTGCTCCTTGAACATGCGCCGCAAGCCATCCTGAACAATCACGGCAATTTCATAGGCAAAGCACGGATCGTAGGGAATGCAGTTCGGAATATTGGCCGCCATCACCTGGCTGTGGCCATCCTGGTGCTGCAGCCCCTCGCCTTCAAGCGTGGTGCGCCCGGCGATACCGCCGACCAGAAATCCCCGTGCCTGGGAATCCGCCGCCGCCCACGCCAAGTCCATCATGCGATGCCAGCCAAACAGCGAATAGAAGCAGAAAAACGGGATCATGGTCACGCCGTAATTGCTGTAGGCCGTGCCGGCGGCAATGAATGAGCTCATGGCGCCCGCTTCGGTGATGCCCTCCTCCAACAATTGTCCGGTCCTGGATTCCTTGTAGTACATGAGCTGCTCGGCATCTTCCGGCTGGTACAGCTGGCCCACCGCGGAGTAGATGCCTATCTGGCGGAACAGTCCTTCCATGCCGAAACTGCGTGCCTCGTCGGGAATGATCGGCACCACGTATTTGCCGATATGCTTGTCGCGCAGCATCACGGCGAGTACCCGGACCATCGCCATGGTGGTGGAAACTTCGCGGTCGCCCGTGCCCTCCAGTTCCTTCTGGAAAGCGTCCAGCGCCGGTACCTCATGGGGTTGGGCATTACCGCCGCGCTGTGGAAGAAAGCCACCCAAGGCCTTGCGCCGCTCCTGCAGATATTGCATTTCCGGGCTGTCCGCCAGCGGGCGGATGAACGGATGTTGGCTGATGTTCGCGTCGCTCACCGGAATGTTCAGGTTGTCGCGCAACTCGCGCATGGATGCTTCATCGAGCTTCTTGACGTTGTGCGCGATGTTCTGGCCCTGGGCGGCGCGGCCCAGGCCAAAACCTTTGATGGTTTTGGCGAGGATCACCGTCGGCTGGCCGCTATGCCCGACTGCGGCCTGGTACGCCGCATACACCTTGCGCGCGTCATGCCCGCCGCGGTTCAGACGCCAGATTTCCTCGTCGCTCATGTTGGCGACCATCTCCAGCAGTTCCGGATATTTGCCGAAGAACTTCTCGCGCACGAACTTGCCGTCTTTCGACTTGAAGTTCTGGTATTCGCCGTCCACGCATTCCATCATCAACTTGCGCAACAGATCGTGCTTGTCGCGCATGAACAGTGGATCCCAACGCGAACCCCACAACACCTTGATCACATTCCAGCCGCTGCCGCGGAAGTTCGCTTCCAGCTCCTGGATGATCTTGCCGTTGCCGCGCACCGGGCCGTCGAGACGTTGCAGGTTACAGTTGACCACGAACACCAGGTTGTCGAGGTGTTCGCGCGAGGCCAGCGAGATCGCACCCAGCGATTCCGGTTCGTCCATCTCGCCGTCGCCGAGGAACGCCCACACCTTGCGGTCGCTCTCCGGAATGAAGCCACGATGCTCCATGTAACGCATGAAGCGCGCCTGATAGATCGCCTGCAGCGGACCGAGTCCCATCGAGACGGTCGGAAATTGCCAGTAATCGTGCATCAGCCACGGATGCGGGTATGAAGACAAGCCGTCGCGTTCGACTTCGCGACGGAAATTCAACAACTGCTGTTCGGTGAAGCGACCTTCGAGGAAGGAACGCGCATAGATACCGGGTGAGGAATGACCCTGGGCGTAAACCAGATCGCCGCCACTGTCCTTGCTCGGCGCGCGCCAGAAATGGTTGAAGCCGACTTCATACAGCGTGCCGGCCGACGCATAAGTCGCGATGTGCCCGCCGATACCGGAATTTTCCTTGTTGGCATGCACAACCATGGCCATCGCATTCCAGCGCAGATACGCCTCGATGCGTTTCTCGATGGCGCGGTCGCCGGGATATTGCGGCTCCTGATTGACGCCGATGGTGTTGACGTAGGCCGTGTTCGGGCTGTACGGCAGATAGGCGCCGGAACGGCGGGCCTCGTCAATCAGTTGTTCGATAAGGTAATGGGCGCGTTCGATGCCTTCTGCATCCAGCACCGAAGCCAGGGCTTCAGTCCATTCGCGGGTTTCCTGCGGATCAACATCCTGCACTTTCGCCATCTCATTCGACATTGCAAATGCCCTTCAGGTAGCAAGCGTTTTTATGATGCGTCGGCGGCATGTCCGCAACTGCGGACAAGGTGAGAAGAACCCGCGGCATGGGGAGCATGCGTCCGGTTGGCTGTCTTCTCGAACACGAACACCGCGGCGCCCTTTCGGCGGGGCACGAAGCCCTATATCATCGTGTGCCTGATGGCACACCGGGGCACATAGATGGCGCAAATCCTGCCGCAACCGCAAAAAATCAAGCTGGATCAACAGCTAACGGTAGCGGGGACAGCGCAGATCGATGCCCTCGAAGCGCTCATTATACTGCTGCCTGCCGCTGCCAGCCAAAAAGCCTGGCCGGCATTTCCTTACGCCGAACGGCTGCGCCTGAAACAGTCCAGCGACAAACCCGGTGCGAGCCCCGGCACCACCCTCCTGCAGACCGATCTGCCCAACAAGGCGGCGACCACAGCGGTGCTGGGTTTCGTTGCCGATGCCGCGAGCAACTTCGAACTGCTGACACTGGCGCGCAAACTCAGCGCCAAGGCGCTGGAACGCAATCCAGCGACGCTCGGCATCCAGATGCCGGGTCTGGATCCGGCACGCCAGGAGGCCGTCGCGGATGCCCTGCTCGCTGCGATCCATGCCGCCTGTTTCACCGCACCGCGTTTCAAGACCGGGCCAGCCGAACCATGCAGACTCAAGACCATCCGCCTGTTCGGGTTGCAGCACAAACTCGATCCGAGCCGGACCCTGGCGGCTGCCGAAGGCAACGCGCTGACGCGCTGGCTCACACTGCAACCCGCCAATCACCTGACCCCGTCGATCTATCGCAGTTATCTCGTCAAGCTGGCCAGGCGAGAAGGCTGGAAATTCGAATTCCTTGACGAGCGCAAACTGCAGGCACTGAAAGCCGGTGCGTTTCTGGCAGTCGCGCAAGGCAGCGAACATCGCGATGCCGGCATCGTGCATTTGACCTACAAGCCGGTAAAAGTTTCCGCCAAGGCCAAATCTGTCGCGCTGGTCGGCAAAGGCATCTGCTACGACACCGGCGGCGTAAACCTGAAATCCGCCAAGGGCATGTTCGGCATGCATGGCGACATGCAGGGCAGCGCCGTGGCGCTCGGTACTCTGCTCGCACTGACCCGGCTCAAGGTTCCGTTTCAGGTGGATTGCTGGCTGGCGCTGTCGCGCAACGACATCGGCCCGCGCGCCTACACCCAGAACGATGTCATCACCGCCTCGAACGGCGTGAACATCGAAATCGTGCACACCGATGCCGAAGGCCGCATGGTGTTG
>JBOIAZ010000053.1:0-2255 GCA_050739175.1 Gammaproteobacteria bacterium | reverse complement strand
GGATTGTGCTGTCCTGCACAATCCACCTGCCCGGGGTTTACATCCGTGTAAACCCGTTCGGAGCTTCGCTCCGAACCCACCCGTAGCCACCAAACTGCGTGTGGTCACCATCCACATCGTTGCAATTGTTGTTTCCGGGTCCCGGCGGTCCCACTCACGCTGTCAACGATGTGTATCGGCGGTCCCAAGATTGCGCACCAGTGCATTCAGCAATGAGTGCTGCACATCGTCCTGGCCGAGTACCCAGATCATGATGCCGCCCAAGTGCTCGCGGCGCGCGAAGTCGGCCTTGATGGCCAGGGACAGGGGGTCGTCGTAGGTGAAAAAGATGTGCTGCTTTACGTTGTATAGCCACGGCACCTGGGCGGTGGCACTCCAGTAGCGCACCCAGTCGGGGTTGGTCAGGAACTGCGATTGCACGGTTTTCCACGGCGTCTCGGGGAAGCCGCCCTGATACTTGGAATACAGGCCGGCATTGTCCGGCGAGACACCGGTGAACCCGCGGCCGTAAAACGCCACGCCCAGCATGATCTTGTCGGCCGGCACGCCCTGCGCTTTGTAGAAGCTTACCGCTGCGCTCAGGTTGTCGCGTGCGCGTTGCGGTTCGGGGGTGGGATCCTGCGGATTGGCGTTGAGCGGCGTGTTGAAGCCGCTGTACGGGCTGAAGATGTTGTTCATGTCATAGGTCATGACATTCAGCCAGTCCACATCGGGAGCTATTGCGGCCAGATCGTAGCTGTCGCTCACTGAATAGGCGCCACCCTGCTGCCAGGTGCCGGCCGGCGTGGCGGCGGTGAGGTAATAGTGATGTTTGGTCTTGCGACTCAGGGCGTCGAATTGACTGCGAAACTCGCGCACCAGCGCCGTGAAGTTGATGCGATCTTCGGGGCGGGACTTGTTCGTTCCGCCGTGCACCGGGAATTCCCAGTCGAGATCGATGCCGTCGAAGCCCTGTTGCTCGACGAACAGCCGGATACAGCTGCGGGTGAACGCGGCACGCGAGGCCGGGGTCAGGGCCAGGTCGGAAAACTGCGGCGCAGCATCCCAGCCGCCGATGGAGAGCAACAGGCGCAGGCCCGGATGCCGGTGGCGCAACCGGCGCAGTTCTGCAAAGGTGTTGCGCTGGGCGGCGCTAGGTGGAGCGCACAGATTCTCGTCGTTGGGTTCGCCGAATGCATAAATGATGTCGCTGAGTTGGCTGGCGGGAATGTCCGCTACCGCCATGCGGCCGTCAAAGTACGCGGCGATCGGCGGGGCCGCGCGTACCGGCGAAGCCGCAAGGCCGAACAGCGCACCCAGCAGTGTGCCCGCCAGTAAAAATCCGGATGCCCGCTTCCGCAATTGCGACGCATGGCTTGTGACGATCCAAGATGTCAATGGGTGCATGCGGCGGTACTCCTTGTATATACGGATTGTGCCACGGCTAATCGATTTGAGCACGCTCGCGGCGGCCGCCGATCCAGGTTTCATGGACCGTGAAGCGCTCGTCCATGACGGTGAAATCGGCCTGGCAACCGGACGCGATGCGACCGTGCGATTTTTCCAGTCCCAGAAAATCCGCCGGATAGGTCGAGGCCATGCGCACGGCCTCATCGAGCGGCAGGCGGAGCAACCGCACGCAGTTGCGCACCGCGTCGCGCAGGCTGAGCACCGAACCCGCCAGTACACCCAGAGCCGTTTCACATGCGCCGTTGCGCACGGTGATGGTCTCGCCATGGAGCGTGAATGTCTGCTGCGTGCTGCCCACCGGCGGCATGGCGTCGCTCACCAGAAAGACCTTGCCGCGGGGTTTCGCCGCGAGCGCCACGCGTAACGTCGCTGGATGCACGTGCCGGCCGTCCACAATCACGCCGCACCAGCTGGCGCGATCCTCGAGGGCCGCGCCGACGGCACCGGGTTCGCGGCTGCCAAGTTGGGTCATGGCGTTGAACAAGTGGGTGAAGCCGCGCACGCCCTGATCCAGCGCGCCGCGGACGACGGCATAATCGCCGGCGGTGTGGCCGGCGGCCACGATCACGCCCGCCCCGGTCAAGGCGCGCAGGGCATCGGGTGCCACACACTCGGGCGCAAGCGTCAGCAGGGTGCGGCCGAATCGCAGCGAAGTGATGCCGGTGATTTCCGTGGCAGTGGGCGCGCGCAGCGCATCGGCGTCATGCACGCCCTTGCGCGCCGGCGCGAGATAAGGGCCTTCTATGTGGATGCCCAGCACTCCGGGCGTGTGCGCGCCGATTGCGGCCGCCACGGCGGAAACGGCC
>JBOIAZ010000052.1:0-7650 GCA_050739175.1 Gammaproteobacteria bacterium | reverse complement strand
TGTGGCTCGTCGGAATAGCGTATATGCACCCCGTATTGCGATCCATTGCCGAGCCGCGCCTTGATCTTGTCCGCAAGCCAGGCAACGTTGATCACAATTTCCGTGAAGCCGGTCGCACACAAATGTTCCAGGTGGCGGATGATTAACGGTTTGCCATGCACCTCGATGAGCGGCTTCGGGATGGTGTCAGTCAAAGGCCGCAGACGTTCGCCGCGGCCCGCCGCCAGCATCATCACCATCATGTGACGACCGCCGCACGCTGCGCGCGGTTTTCCACAGCGTCCAGCAGTTTCAGTAACGGCGTGAATTCGCGATAGCGTGCGCCGGTTTCACACACGTAATTCAGGAAGCGCTTTGTGTCCTTGAGGTAATCCGGCTTGCCGTCGCGATAGTTGAGACGGGCAAATATCCCCAGCACCTTGAAGTGCCGTTGCATGCCGATCCAGTCGCAGGCGCGCGCGAATTCGCCGAACTCCGGCAATGGCAAGCCTGCACTCCGGGCCTGCTGCCAATACTGCCGCCGCCAGCGCTCGATCTGCGCGGCACTCCAGGAAATGAATGCATCCTTGAACAGCGTCGCAACATCGTAGGTAATCGGTCCGTACAGGGCATCCTGAAAATCCAGCACTCCCGGGTTGGGCGTGCTTACCATCAGATTGCGGGGCATGTAGTCGCGGTGCACGAACACCCGGGCCTGTGCCAGCGCGCTGTCCTCGAGCAAACCGAAAACGGCGTGCAACTGCGCCTGCCCGGCGGCATCCAGCGTCACACCCAGATGACGCGCGAGGTACCACTCCGGAAACAGATTCAATTCGCGGCGCAGCAGTGCACGCTCGTACTGCGGCAGTACGTCCGGGCGGGTGGAACATTGCCAGCGAACCAGCGCGCTGATGGCATCCGCAAACAGTGCATCGGCGTCACCGTGTTGCAATGCGTCCAGATAACATTGCCGGCCGAGATCGCTGAGCAGCAGATAACCGCGCGCCAGATCCTGGGCCAGCACCTCCGGTGCATGCAGGCCGGCCGCCTTGAGCAAGCCCGCCACCTTCACGTACGGCCGGCAATCCTCCCGCGCGGGCGGCGCATCCATGACCACGAAGGAACGGTCGCCATGCTGCACGCGGAAATAGCGGCGGAAACTCGCGTCCGCCGGCAGGGCCTGCAGGTCGACCGCCGCAAGTTGCAGAGCATCCGCGGTCCAGGCTTGCAACTCCTGAAACCTGCCCGACATGCAGTGACTCCCGAGTTTGAACCGGTCAATAAAGTGTGCGATTGTACCGCGTGTCGCCCACCGCTCCGGGAGTTTGCAGGTGAATGTGAGCCGCGCGCTGGTCATCGCCGCCGCCCTGTTTGCCTGCACGCCGCTGTTCGCCGACAACCCACCCGGCACCATCGGCTACAACCAGTGGGCCACCTGCCCGATTCCCGCCACTGCACCCGGCACACACACGCCGGCGCCGGCCGCCGCCAGCGCCAATCCGCCAACGCACGTGAGCGCCGAGCATCTCGCGGGTTACGTGCACGGTGAATCCCTGCTCAGCGGCAACGTGCAGGCCTCCCAGGGCAACAAGCAGATGACTGCCGAGCAGATGCAATACAACAGCAACACCGGCGACACCCACGCCAGCGGCAACGTGCGCTTCACCTCGTCCAATCTGGAATTGCACGGCCCGTCGGCGGATTACAACTTCAACGATTCCAGCGGCACGTTCAATAACGCGCAATTCAGCCTGCCGCAGCGCCACGGCCGCGGCACGGCCAAATTGCTCAAGGCGCTCGATCCGGACCACGATTTGCTGACGGATGTGCATTACACCACCTGCCCGGTAGGCCGCCGCGACTGGATGCTCAACGCGCCCGATCTGGAGCTGAACCAGACGACCAACACCGGCGTGGGCCACAACGTCACCATCGATTTTTTCGGGGTGCCGATCTTCTGGACGCCCTACATCAATTTTCCGCTGAACGATGCGCGCAAGTCCGGCTTCCTCGATCCGACGTTCGGTTTTTCCACCTTCACCGGAACGGACCTGAGCACGCCGTATTACTTCAATCTCGCGCCCAACTACGATGCCACCTTCGCGCCGCGCATCATCACCAAGCGCGGCGTGGACCTGGGCGGTGAATTCCGCTGGCTGACGTTCGGCGGCAGCCGCGGGCAAATCGATACCACCTTCCTGCCGCATGACAAGCTTGCCGACCGCGAACGCGGCCTGCTGAATTTTTCCGAGAGCACGCCGCTCGCCAGCGGCTGGAACTTCAACAGCGCCTACAACTGGGTGTCGGACAATCTGTATTTCCAGGACTTGGGCGACAGCCTCGCGACCATTGCCACCACCTCGCAGGAGCGTCACGCGGCCGTGAGCTACGGCCTGCCAAATTCCGGCTGGACTTTCCTCACGCAGCTGCAGGAATGGCAGATTGTGGATCCGAGCGTTCCCGCCAGCAGTTATCCGTACAAGCGGCTGCCGCAATCGGTGCTCACCTGGCAGAGCAGCCCGGACTTGGGAGCCGCGCAATTTTCGCTGTACAGCGAATTCGATCAGTTCCAGCAGGATGAGCGGATCGGCGCGGCGCGCCTCGACCTCAAACCGAGCGCCAGCTACACCTTCGGCAACGCCGGCTGGTACTTCACGCCCACCGCCGCGCTGCGCGTTACCGAATACGATTTCAACCAGAATGTGCCCGCCGGGATGCAGACCAACCTCGCGCGCACCACTCCCATCCTGAGTCTCGACAGCGGCCTGTTCTTCCAGCGCGCCATCGGCAGCCACTACCTGCAGACCCTGGAACCCAGGCTGTTTTATCTGTACGTGCCCTACCGCGACCAGAACCAGATTCCGGTGTTTGACACCCTCCAGCCGCAGTTCAGCTTTCTGCAGTTGTTCACCGACAACCGCTTTTACGGCGCAGACCGTCAGGCGGATGCCAACCAGTTGAGCTACGCGCTGACCAGCCGCCTGCTGGATGCCAACGACGGTTCGGAACTGCTGGAAGCCAGCCTCGGCCAGATCCGCTATTTCCGTGACCGCGCCGTGCAGCTGCCCGGGGTGACGCCACAAACCAATTTATTCTCCGACGTGGTGGGTGACCTCACCCTGAACCTGAACGACGACTGGTCCACCAGCTACGGCCAGCAATGGGATCCCACCACGCGCCAAACCGATCTGGCGTCGGTGGGTATCCAGTATCACCCCGCCTTCCATCAGGTGCTCAACCTGGCCTACCGCTACAACCGCCAGCTTGACATGAAGCAGACGGATTTCTCGTTTGCCTGGCCGCTCGGCCAGCACTGGAGCGTCGTGGGTCGCTGGAACTACGACCTGCAGAACCGGCTCACGCTGGAAAGTTTCGCTGGTTTTGAATACGACAGCTGCTGCTGGGCCTTCCAGGTGGTGCACCGCCGCTACGTCACTCAGACGGGACAGGCCAACACCGCAATTTTCTTCCAGTTGCAGCTCAAGGGCTTGACCAGCATCGGCCGACACCTCGAGGACTTTCTGCAAAATGGTATCCTAGGATATTCGGACACCTCCCCCCCGCAGTAATTCAGGTTAGTTTTCCATGCAGACATCCGCGCGATACTTGGCCGTCATCCTGGCCGCCGTAACCCTGTTGGCGCAAGGTTGTGCATCCCAGTCATCCAAGCCCAACCCGAACATCAGCGCCACCGCGGTGATGAACAAGGCGCCGGCCCAGGCCACGGCCGTGGCTACGGCCATCGCCAAGGCCGATCACTCCGGGGTGTTGCTCGACCGCGTGGTAGCGGTGATCAACGACCAGGTAATCCTCAAGAGCGAGCTCGATCAGCGCGTCGCGGGCGTCACCCGCCAGATTCAGGCCGAAGGCACGGCGCTGCCGCCGCCAGACGTCCTGCGCAAGCAGGTGCTCGACCAGATGGTCATGACGCGGCTGGAACTGCAGATGGCGGACAACAAGGGCACCAGCGTGAGCGACGACACCGTCAACCAGAACCTCAGCCGCATCGCCGAGCGCAACGGCCTCACGCTGGCGCAGTTGCCGGCCAAGCTCCAGGAACAAGGCATAAGTTACGCCGATTTCCGCAAGGACCTGCGCGATCAGCTGATCATCCACCAGCTTGAGCAGCAGGTGGTCAACGACCAGATGCACATCACCCCGCGCGAGGTGCAGGCGCAGCTGGAAGCCGATGCCGCCAACGGCGATGCCGACAATCAATACCATCTGTCCCAGATCCTGATTACCATTCCCGCCGATCCCACGCCGGAACAGGCGGCGGCGGCGCGCAAAAAGGCCGAGGACATTTACCAAAGACTCAAGCACGGCGCGAATTTCGCGGCCACCGCGGTGGAATATTCCCAAGGACAGCAGGCGCTCAAGGGCGGGGATCTCGGCTGGCGCAAAGGTTCGGAGATGCCCACGATCTTCGCCGATGCCGCGCGCCAAATGCATCCCGGTGACATCAGCGAGCCGATTTCCAGTCCCAGCGGCTTTCACATCGTCAGGCTGGATGACGTGAAGATTGCCGCCGCCGGCAAACATGAAATCACGCAAATCCACGCGCGCCACATCCTGATCCGCACCAGCGCCATCATGAGCGACACCCAGGCCGAGGCGAAGCTCGAGGAGCTGCGCAAGCAGATTCTGGCCGGTGCGGATTTCGCCACGCTGGCCAAACAATATTCCGCGGATCCGGGCTCGGCCAGCAATGGCGGCGACCTCGGCTGGGTGGATCCCGACTCCATGGTCCCAGCCTTTGCGGCACAGATGGAAAAGCTGCAGGTGGGCCAGATCAGCGAGCCGTTCAAGACCCAGTTTGGCTGGCATATCGTGCAGGTTCTGGGTCGCCGCACCGCAGACCAAACCGCGGAATATGCGCAGAACAAGGCCTACGGCGCAATCTACGCGCGCAAATCAGAGGAAATCATCCAGCAGTGGCTCAGCCAGCTCAAGGATTCCGCCTTCATCGAATACCATCTGGAAAGCTGAGCCGCACCGCCCACGCCATGCCTGCAAACCTCCCGCGCATCGCGCTCACCACCGGCGAGCCCGCGGGCATCGGCCCGGATATCTGCATCGCACTGGCACAAAGCGCGCACGCCGCCGAAATTGTTGCACTCGGCGATCCGGAATTGCTGGCTGCGCGTGCCCGCCAGTTGCGGCTCGATCTCGATCTGGACGACTACGTTCCCGCGCGGCGCACGGCACAAGCTGCGCGGCACCTGAAGGTGCTGCCGGTGAAACTGCATGCGCCAACTACGGCCGGCAAACTGGATCCGGCCAATGCGCGCTACGTTCTCGACCTGCTGGATCGCGCCGCGGATGGTTGTTTGAATGGCGAATTCGACGCCATGGTGACGGCACCGGTGCACAAGGGCGTCGTCAACGAGGCTGGCATCGCCTTCACCGGCCATACGGAATATCTCGCGCAGCGCTGCCATGCGCCCGCGCCGGTCATGCTGCTCACGGCCGGAGTATTGCGCGTGGCGCTCGCCACCACCCACCTGCCGCTTGCAGAGGTGCCGCATGCGATCACCCGAAAATCACTCACGCACACTTTGCGCGTGCTGCATGTGGAGCTGCGCACCGGATTCGGCGTTGCCGATCCGCGCATCCTGGTGCTCGGACTCAATCCGCACGCCGGCGAAGGCGGCCATCTCGGTCGTGAGGAAATTGAAGTGATTGCTCCGGTTTGCGAAATGCTGCGCGTGGAAGGCATGCAACTCACCGGCCCGGTGGCCGCCGATACCGCCTTCAATCCACAGCGTCTGCAAAACGTAGATGCGGTGCTCGCCATGTACCACGATCAGGGCTTGCCGGTACTCAAGTACGGAGGCTTCGGCCATGCCGTGAACATCACCCTCGGCCTGCCCATCATTCGCACTTCCGTGGATCACGGCACCGCGCTGGAACTCGCCGGCACCGGCCGCGCCGAGCATTCGAGCCTGGAGGCGGCGGTCGCATGCGCGCTGGATTTGATTCAGCATCGTCGCGAACCTCCGTGAGCGCCGCTGCCCATCGTGCCCGCAAACGCTTCGGCCAGCATTTCCTGCACGACCGCAATGTCATCGGCAAAATCCTGCTGGCGGTCAATCCGCAGCCGGCAGACGCTCTGATCGAAATCGGTCCCGGCCTGGGCGCGCTCACTTTGCCGCTACTGGAGCGCTGCGGACGGCTCACCGCCGTGGAGCTGGATCGCGACGTGATTCCGCGCCTACAGGCCGAAGCCGCAGGCAAAGGTGAATTGCACGTCATCCAGGCAGATGCGCTCAAAACTGACTTCCGCGCGCTCGCGCCACCGGGCGGCAAAATCCGGCTGGTCGGCAACCTGCCCTACAACATCTCCACGCCGCTCTTGTTCCACCTGCTGGATTACTCAGCGGCCATCGCCGACATGCACTTCATGCTGCAAAAGGAAGTGGTGCAGCGCATGGCGGCCGCACCCGGGGGCAAGGATTATGGCCGGCTCACGGTGATGCTTGCGGCGCGCTGCCGGGTGCAGCCGTTGTTCAGCATCGGCTCGGGCGCGTTCACGCCCGCGCCCAAAGTGGAATCGGCTTTTGTGCGTCTGACCCCCCACGTCACGCCACCCTTCGAGATCAAGGATATGGCACGCTTCGCGCAACTGGTGAGTCGCGCCTTCAGCCAGCGCCGCAAGACGCTGCGCAATGCGCTCCGTGAGCTGGCGGACGAGGCCGCCATCCGCGCCGCCGGCCTGGATCCCATGGCGCGCCCCGAAACCCTGAGCGCCGGCGACTACGCCCGGCTTGCGGCACGCTGAGCAGGCTGGCGTCCGGACTCCACGTCCGTATACTTGGCAACTTCAGACGAGGAGGACAGGCATGAGTGGCTATCGGCACATTCTCATCGCCGTGGACCTGACCCAGGACAGCGAGGCCGTGGCACGCCGTGGGCAGGAACTGGCCGAGCGCTTCGGCGCGAAGCTCAGCCTGCTGCACGTGGTGGAATTCATCCCGGTAGATCCGGCCGGCGAAGCGCTGTTGCCGCCGCCGGTGGATATAGATGGCGCACTGATACAAGGCGCACGCCAGCGGCTGAGTGCCCTGAGTGACAGTCTGGGTCTGAGCACCGCCGCGCGGCGCGTGGAAGTCGGCAACATCAAGGCGGAAATCCTGCGGGTGGTGGCCGAAGAGCAGGCTGACCTGCTGGTGCTGGGCAGTCACGGCCGCCACGGATTGGCGCTGCTCATGGGCTCGACGGAAAAGTCGCTGGTGCACAAGGCGCCTTGTGATGTGCTTGCGGTGCGTTTGAGCTAGCTGCCGATTGCCGCGGCAATTCCGGTAAAATACCGCCGTCGCTTCAGTCTTCCATCGCCATGACCCATCCGACCTCCAACAGCATCCGTGTGGATGTGGAAACCGCGTTTGTGCCGGCCCAGTCCGATCCGGCCCAGAACCGCTTTGCATTCGCCTACACCATCACCATCCGCAACGAAGGCTCAGTTCCGGCCAAGCTGATTACCCGTCACTGGCTGATCACCGATGCCAATGGCAAGGTACAGGAAGTGCGCGGCGAGGGCGTTGTGGGCGAACAGCCCTACCTCAAACCCGGCGAGGGCTTCCGGTATTCAAGCGGTGCGATTCTCGAAACCCCGGTGGGCGCCATGCAGGGCGCCTATCAGATGATCAACGACCAGGGCGAGCACTTCGA
>JBOIAZ010000051.1:0-23794 GCA_050739175.1 Gammaproteobacteria bacterium | reverse complement strand
CTGCTTCAGCAGGGCCACAGCCAGGGCGCGGCACTGTTTTTCAACGGCGCGCCAACTGTTCCACGCCGCGACTATACCTTTGTATTCGGCGAGATCAACCTCGGTGAGATCGTATGGATCAGGGTGGGAAAATTTCATGACGATAGTGACCATGATGTCACCGCCTTCGCCCGCGAATTCGCTGTACAGGTCATGCATGCGCTCAAGTGCGGCGACACTTTTCCGCAGTCCCAGATGGTGTGAGAGTGCGGCTACGTCCAGGTAGTCACGGGTGGCATTGCGCTCGGCCACCAGAAACGTCTTGATGCGCAGCATCTCCGCAAGCGTGGGAAGTTTGAGTTTCCCGCGATTGGGCAATTCGATAGTGGTGGTTTCGAGTGGTGCCGTGCGCCGCTGACTGCGCAAGCCGGCCTCGATGCCGGTGATGTTGCCGAGCAGCAGTTTGCCGCGCACGCGACGCGTGGTGCGCCAGCCGGCGATGGATTCCAAGGCGGCGTTGGCCTGGTCGTAGTGCTTGCTCAGATCCTTGAGCACGTGGTCGTGGTCGAAGGAGATACGATGATGTGCGTGCAGCGCGGCCGCGGTGCCGCCCACCAGGATGGCGCTCGGCAGTTTCGCCTGCAACAGCGCGGCGTGCGCGAGCAGCGTTTCCCAGTCGGGGGCTTTGAGCTTTTCAGCCACGCGCAACTCCGGCCGATTTGCGCTTCAGGATTTGCGGCATGAGGATAGTGAAGGCGCGCGCCTTGGGGTCGGATTTACCCGCGGCCGTGGCCACTTCGCGCACACGGCGGGCAAGGCGTCCGCTTTTATCCGCGCGCAGGGCGCTGGCCAGACCGCGCCAGGCGGAAATGTCGCCGCGGGTGAGGATGTCTTCGATGGCTGCTTTGGTCAGTTCACGGCCCGCGGATTCCGTGAGATGGCGGTGCGCCATGAGCGGGGCTTCGAGCGTGGGTGGCCGGGCCTCAAGCACGAGATCAAGCGCCGCGCACAGGCGCGCCACCTTGGCGAAGCCGAGTTCGTCCAATTTGCCGGCTTCCAGAGCCGCGAGCGTGGAACGGCCCACGCCGGCCCGGGCCGCCAGTTGCTGCAACGTGAGACCCCGGGTGCGGCGCCGCTCCGCGATGAGCCGGCCTGTGGCGTGCAGATTCATGAGTCCAATATACAAGACTACCCTCAGGTAGTCCAGTATATGAGACTAACGGCTGACGGCGGAATCAGGGCCGCGGCAGCAGGAATTCCTGACCGTGGTATTCCAGCACCACGCCGTTGGGCACGATGCGGACGACTTTGGGGCCTTGCTGGAGCGTGTCGCCCGCCTGGTAACGCTGCATATTGATGACCACGAAACGGTCGGCGGGCTTGGCCGCGTAGCCGTGCACGTCGAGGTGCAGCGGGGGGAGCGATTGCTGGAAGGCGAGTGGCAGCGTGTCCAGCGGCGGCGGGGCGTTGGCGCTCAGGTCAGTGCTGCTGGAACCGGAGGAATTCGCGGACTGTGTCGACGCCGGCGCGGGGTTCGCGCGTGCGGGTGGGGTCGCGACGGATGCGGCTGCAAGCGCAGTCGCCGGGTTTGCCGCCATGGGTGCCGGCGCATTTGAAGTCGCCGCCGCTTCCGCGGCGAGCGAGCGCACGGCGGGACGGTAATCCGGCGCCGGCACGGCCGGTGCGGGCGCCGGTACCGCGGCCATCGGTACCGGAGCGGGGCGCTGGTCCCGACTGTTCCAGAAGATAATGGCCAGCGCCACCACGTTGACGACCAGCAGCATGCCGACGAGCGTCGCCCACGGTACCGGTATGCGCGCACGCACGGGCGGTGCGTCGGCTGCGCTTACCCGGCCGCTCAGATTCTGCTGGCGGGTGCGTTCGGATTTGCGCAGCGCATCGAGGATCAGCGACATGCTCAGTTCCCCGATGCTGTGAGCGTGGGCGTGCCGGGCGCGTCCAGCACGGTATTCAGGTGAATCAGGGTTTCCTCACCGGCGATGCCGTCCGGTTTCAAATGTTGCGCGGTCTGAAACTGTTTGACCGCGGCGACCAGCGTAGCGTCATAACTACTGCGGCCGGAGTCCGGCGCGTGCTGCAGCGCAGCGAGCTGCGTGCGCAGCCAGGCGACCGCAGTACCGACCATGCCGGGCGTGAGCGGAGTCGGCGCGTTGGCATTGGGTTTCCAAAGGAACAGATACTCGCCGTACCACAGGGGGTCGAGCGCGCTCAGCGGAAAGACGTGACTCGCCGTGCCGGCGCGCAACGTGATTTGCTCACCCGCGAGACCGGTCACCACCACCTGATGCTGGATACCCTGTGCGTCGGTGAGCGTGATAATCGCCGGCCGGTTGAAGCTGCGCAGATTGTTCCAGGTGCCCTTGCGGAACAGGCAGCGCAATCCCGCCTGCCGGGCTTCGCGACAACCGCTGCCCGCGCCGCCCGGCGTGTAATGCGCGCCCCAGAGCAAAAACAACGTGGCGAATGCGCTGTCGGTGTCGGTGGGATGGGCGGGGTCGGCGAGCCAGCTCTGCGGTGTGACGGCGGGCGCGGGCTTGGCAAGCGGCGCGGCGATGTTTGCCGGCGGCACGGCCGGGGCATCGGCCAGACGCACACCGAGATTTCCGGTTGCGGCCAGCAAGGTCACGGCCGACAGCAGGATCACGGCCGCGCTGCCCAGCCAGAGCAGTGCGTGGCGGTCCTTGCCGTGCAGACGCCGTTCCAGCACCTCATGCGCGGCGCGGCGCACCAGGGCGCCGTCCACCTGGCGCAGTTCATGCGTGTAAGCACCGAGCAGCGCGCGGTCGCAAACGATGTTGATGAGCCGCGGGATGCCCTGAGTGAAGCGCCACACGGCGCGCAGGCCGGAGGCAGTGAAGATCGGCGCCAGTGCGCCCGCCACGTTCAGCCGGTGGTGCACGTAGGCGCGCGTGTCCCGGTGCGACAGCGGTTCCAGATGGTAGCGACCGGTGATGCGCTGTGCGAGCTGGCGCAGATCGTCGCGCGCCAGCAGCGCGCGCAGTTCCGGCTGGCCGACGAGGATGATCTGCAGCAGTTTCTGCCGGCTGGTTTCGAGATTGGTGAGCAGCCGCACCTGTTCCAGCACTTCGCGGCTCAAGGCCTGGGCTTCGTCAATGATGAGCACCACGCGCCGGCCCCGGGCGTGGGCCTGCAGGAGGTTCGCGTTGAGTGCGTCAATCAGCTCCTGCGCGCTGTACTCCGGCGTGTAGCCGACGTGCAGTTCGTGACAGATGGCGCGCAGGAATTCCGGAATGCTGACGCGCGGATTGATGATGAGTGCCGCATCCACGGTGTCCGGGAGTTTTTCCAGCAGCGAGCGGATCAGCGTGGTCTTGCCGGTGCCTACCTCGCCGGTGAGCTGGATGAAGCCGCCGCTTTCGGTGACGCCGTATAAAAGGTGTGCAAGCGCTTCGGTGTGGCGGCCCGAGAGGAACAGATAACGCGGGTCGGGCGTGATTGCGAAGGGGTTTTCGCTGAGACCGAAATAGCCGGCGTACATGCGCGCAATGATGCCTCATTCCCGGGGCAACCGCAGGCCGCGCGCCAGCGCGCGCGCGCCGAAGCGCGTATGCACCGCGTCGGTCGCGGCATCCAGGCGCTGCGCGCGCTGCAGAGATTCCTCGAACAGTCCCAACTGGTCGGCCGCGGCGAAATCGCGCGCGCCCACGCCGATGAGCCTGAGCGGTGTGCGTGGATGCAGCACCAGCCATGCGCGCAGCAATTGCCGGGCGAGCGGCCAGAGCACCGCAAAGCTCGCATCCGGCGGCGCAAAGCGCCGCTGCCGCGTGTGGCGTTTGAAGTCGGTGGTGCGCAATTTGAGCACCAGCGTATGCGGGCGCAGTTGCTGGTGGCGCAGGATGGCGCACAGACCTTCGGTCAGCGGCCGCAGTTCGCCGGCCAGGGACTCGAAATCCGCGAGGTCGCGTTCAAAGGTGGTTTCCTGGCTGACCGAGCGCTCCTGCGCGTCGCCGCCCACCGTGCGCTCGTCCTGGCCGCAGGCCAGTTGCTGGAAAAAACGCGCCTGATTGCCGAACAACGCCTGTAGCAGCGGCGGCGGCGCGTGCCGCAGTTCCGCGACCGTGCCGATGCCGGTCTTTTCCAGATGCGTGCCGGTGCGGGGGCCGATGCCCCAGAGTGCAGTCACCGGCAGCGGATCGAGCAGGGTTTGCACATCCTCGATGGGAACGTGCAGCAGACCGTCCGGCTTGGATTTTTCCGACGCGATCTTGGCGATGAGTTTGTTGGGGCCGAGACCGACCGAGGCGGCGAGACCGGTGCGCGCACGGATGGCGTGTTTGATGCGCCGGCCAAGCGCCTGTGGATTCCCGCAACCGGGGGTGCCGCTCAGATCCAGGAACGCCTCGTCCAGCGACAGGCCTTCGACCTGCGGCGTGAATTCCCCAAAGCAGGCAAATATCTGCGCCGACACCTGCTGGTAGCGGCGCATGCGCACCGGCAGATACACGGCATCGGGACAGCGGCGGCGCGCTTCATACATGGGCATGGCGGAGTGCACGCCGGATGGACGTGCCTCGTAGCTCGCGGCACACACCACGCCGCGGCGGCTGGTGCCGCCGACGATCACCGGCCGGCCCTGCAGTTCGGGGCGGTCGTGCTGTTCCACGGAGGCGTAGAACGCATCCATGTCCACATGCGCGATCAGGCGGCTGTTCACGGGCGCGTGAGTTTGGGCAGGGCGGTTTCCGAAAGCAGCACCACGTGCACACTGCCGGCGTAAATGCGGCCGGCGGTGCGCAGGCGCTGGATTTCATCCTGGTCGCGTACCGCGTCCAGGCGGATGAAATCGTCCGTTTCCCGCAGCGCGGGCAGTGCGCGTTTGAAAGCCCGGAAGGCAGTGCCCTTGGGTGTGGCCCAGCGCGCGTCCAGTTCCTTGAAGCTGATTAAACCGGCGGTGCTCAGGCTCACGCGCCCGGGAAGGCGGGGAATTTGGCGAGAATCTTGTGCACGTCTTGGGCCACGGCCTGTTCGGAGTAGTTCTCCTGGCTGATCCAGTCTTTGGTCCAGCCGCGCCACACCAGGCGCTGGCTGCGGCCGACGATGATGTCCAGCATCAGCGTGCCCTGGTCGCGGCTTTGCACACTCGGGGCCACGGGCACCACCACATTGCCGAAGCCGTACGGGTAGTAACCGCCGAAGCCGATGGCGAAACTGGCGCCGCTGCTTTCCAGCTTCTGCTTGCTCACCGTGTGGTAGGTGACGGTGAAATCCGGTGACTGATCGACGCCCACCTGGGTGAAGCCGCGCGCGGTCAAGTCCGCCACCACCGCGCGCTGCACGCGCTCCTCCAGAATCTGGCTGTCGAGTATCGGATTGCTTACCGGACCGATGGGCGGGCTGACCCAGGCAAAGGTGCGCAGCCCGGTGAGCTTGACGCTGTTGTCCTGTTCAACGTACACGCGCGGTGCACAGGCGGCGAGCGCCACTACCAAACACAGTGAAAGGGCCAACAGGAGCTTTTGCATGCGGGCGGAACCTCGAAAATTCTGATTTCCCGGTGTCCGTGCCACGAGTTTAGCACGTGGGTTTTCGCAGGGATGGGGGTTATGTACACTCCCCGGTCTTGGGGATCGGCCGGCGCAGGAATGCGCCGCCGCAATTAAGGTATCTGGGGCAGCATGGCGAAAGTAGCCGACATTCCCTACTTGTCCTTGGCCTACGCCGCGGCGCTGGCGGCCGCGGCCGCGGCGGTGCTGGCATTCCTCTCGTGGTATACCGGCATGGTCATCGCCAGTCCGGTCGCGTTCGTCGGATTTGTCGTGTTTGGACTGGCGGTTGCTTCTTTCGGGTTCCCGGCGCCGCACGTGGGCTATGTGTCGCTTGACCGGGTGGTGCAGTTCGCCAGCATCCTGATTTTCGGCGCGCTGCCGGCCGCCTGGATCGTGGGGCTGGCTGCCCTGGTCGCGCCGCTCCTGGCCTGGCGCCGGGTGCGCACCGGCGGCCTGCGCCTCACGCTGGTGCGCTGCCTGCACAACGCCGGCATGATGGCCTTCATCATCCTGTGCGTCGGCTACCTGTACGAATTCTTTGGCGGCAGCCAGCCGCTGCTGCGCCTGGATCCGCACGACGTGCTGTTGATTGTGCTGCTCGCGCTGTTCCTGCAGTTGCTCAACATGCTGTTCATGGCCGTGATTGCCTGGCTGGAAGGCTACGACTGGCGCCGGGCGTTCGGGCCGTTTGCCGCCAGCGTGGATCTGGCGGCCATTCCGCTCGCGGTGCTCACCGCGCTCATCTACAACAGCCTGTTCTGGCAGGCCTTCGCGCTGTTTCTGCTGGTGCTGGCGATGATTGTGTTCATCGTGCGCCGCCTGGCGGATACGCGCCGCGTGTTGGAAGACAAACTTGACACGCTGGTGGCGGTGAACCGTGTGGGCCGCGCGATCAGCAGCTCGCTGGTGCTGGATGAGCTGCTGGAAATGGTGTTCCGCGAAAGTCGCAACCTCATGAGCTTCGAGATTTTCATTCTCGGTCTATACGACGAGAGCACGCACAGCATCGACGTGCGCCTGCACCACAATCCCCAGGGACGCCAGCCGCCGCGCCGCCAGGATCTGGGCGTGGGCATACTCGGCTGGGTCATCAGCCACAACAAGCCGGCGTTCATGCGCAACTGGCAGCGCGAAACCGGCGAACTGAAACGCATCCTCTACCAGATCGGTCATACCCCGCAGACCCTGTCGCTGATCGCGGTGCCCATGACCTACCGCGAGCGCGTGCTCGGCGTGCTCAGCGTGCAAAGCTACGCGGCCGACCAGTTTGACGAATCGCACGTCAGCCTGCTCATGAGTTTCGCCAGCCAGGTGGCGGTGGCGATCGCCAACGCCGGGTTGTTCGCGGAACTCGAGCGCAACCGCAACGAGCTGGAAAATCGCGTGGCCGAGCGCACCCGCGATCTGGCCGAGAAGAACGACGAATTGCGTGCCCAGAAGGAACGCGCCGACGTGCTGGCGGAATCCCTGCGCTCGGCGCAGCGCAAAATCGAGCGCGAGCTGGTCAAGTCGCAGCGCGAGACGCGTCTCGATGAACTCACCGGACTGTACAATCGCCGCGCTCTGGATGACCGGCTCGGCCAGGAAGTGGTACGTGCGCAGCGCTACAAGCGCGCACTCGCGGTGGTCATGGCCGACATCGACCACTTCAAGTCGGTGAACGACCGGTTTTCCCACATGGTGGGCGATGACGTGCTGCGCACCATCGCCAACATCCTGCGTGCCCAGTGCCGTTCAATTGACGTGATAGCGCGTTACGGTGGCGAGGAATTCCTGCTGTGTTTCCCGGAAACCACGCGGCACGCGGCCGCCGCGGTGTGTGAGAAAATCCGCCAGCAGGTTGAGTCCCACAATTGGAGCAAAATCCAGCCGGGGCTTGCGGTGACCATCAGCTTCGGCGTGGCCGCGGCGCCGCCCGAGTACGATGTGGACACACTGGTTGCCGACGCCGACCACAAGCTCTACGAAGCCAAGCACTCCGGCCGCAACCGGGTGTGCGCCTAGGTGGCCACTACGTAGGCGAAAATCACCAGCATGCCGCTCACCAGCACGCCCAGCAACGCCACCCAGTAGATGAAACCGATCAGCAGGTACTTGCCCAGGGTCTTGATGAATGACTGGCGGTAGTAAAACAGCATCGCCAGGAACACGTAGATCACGATGTACCAGCCGAGCATCACGTTGAGGTAATGCGCGGGTGTCGTGGCCCAGGCGGACTGCTTGCCGAGCAGATTGGCCAGCACCATTACCAGCATGATCACGAAGATGAACGCGTGATTGTGGAGCGCGAAAATCAGGTGCTCCGTGTAGTAACGCCGTGAGCGGAGGTAGAACAGTTTCAGCAGCAAGGCCACCAGCGGCAGGAAAACGAACATCAGCTTGGGCAGATAACTCTGTATGGCGCGCGAGACCTGGGCTTCGAATTGGCTCTTGGGCATGTCGATCTTTCGCCACAAGATGGTGAAATGCACCATGTTGTCGGAGTCCGGGATGCCATTGATGATGACGCCCGGAGCAGGCGCGGCGGTGCCGCCGGCCGCGGACGGTGTCCGGGGAGCATCGGGGACGGTTTTGGTCTGCGGGGCGCCGGCGGGCGTGCCGCTCAGCAGTGCCTGCTTCTGTGCTGCGCTCAGATACGGGCTTGCGCGGATCTCGCGTTGTTGGACGGCGGTCAGGGCCGCGGCCGACTCCGGTGCTTGGGCTGACTTGACGCCACGCCCGCTGTTGTCGAAGTGGAAAAAATTCGGGGAGGTGACGTTCCAGGCCACGAGGAAAAACACGATGCTGCTGAAGATGTACAGGCGCAGCGGGTTGATGTAGCGCACGCGCCGGCCGGCCGAGTATTCGCGCGACAGGAAGCCGGGGCGGAACAGCAGCGGCATCACGCTGCGGAAGAACTTGGTGTCGAAACCGAAATGGTTGCCGAAGAAATCCTGGATGTCGGCCAGCAGCGGCGCCGCATAGCTGTGGTTTGGCTGGCCGCAGGCCACGCAGAATTTCCCCAACAACACGGCGTTGCAGTTTTGGCAGCGCAGCGTCGGTTGCGCCAATGCCGTCGCAACCGCCGCATCCGGCGCCAGTTCCCGACCCTCGGCATCCAGCAGCCGGCGGCGGGCAGTCAGGCGTTTGCCGAAATAGCGCGCGCTTTCGGCGCGCATGCGCGCGGCGTGCTGGCTCAGGTAATTTTCGAGATCCTCTTTCCCCGCAAGCCGGTATTGCACCACGCGCCGCACGCTGCGCGCATCGGTAAGCGGCGGGATCGCGTCCGGCGGCAGCAGGCGTGCATCCAGGAATCCCGGCAGCGCCAACATGTCGCGCATGTGCTGCTTGAGCCACGCGTCGAAACGCTTGGCCGCGCGCCGCTGGATGTCGAGCGTAACTTCATAGATGATCTCGCCGCTGCTCGCCGCCGCCGGCAAGCCAGCGGACGCGCCGCCGCTCACGAAGTCACGGTATGCGGCGGGAACGGTTTGGTGCCGAGTTCATCCGGCGCGAAATCATCCACCGCACAGATTTCGGTCGTCAATTCCTCGAGGCGCTGCAACTGGCGGCCCTCTTCGGCACTGATGATGCCGGCCGCGCGCGCCGTGCCGATGCGCTCGGCGCCCGGTGCAAGTTTGAGTTCGCCGCTGCGCACCGCCACCTGAATCTTCTTCTCCACCGGCTCGAGCTTGAGCGCGAGGTTCAGCGCCTCGTGCATGAGCCCGACCGGGCTCGAGCGGTCGCCGGTATAGGTGTTGTGCGTGAGGCGCGTGCGCGCGCCACCCGGCGTGCTGATGAGTTCCGCCACCTTGTGTCCCAGGCTGTCGTCGGGGGCCGAATAGGTGCGGCCGCGCGTGAAGATCAGGAACCGCAGCAGCGCCGATACCACCGGACGCGGGAAATTGCGCAGGAAACCGTGCATCTGTTCCTGCAGGTGGTACAAGGCATGGCGGCAGGCCCACTCGACCAGCGGCAGGTCCTCGCTCTGGCTTCCCTGATCCTGGTAGCGCTTGAGCACCGCCGAAGCGATATACATGTAGCTCAGCATGTCGCCGAGCCGGGCGGAGAGTTTTTCCTTGCGCTTGAGCGTGCCGCCCAGCGTCAGCATCGCGGCATCCGAGGCCAGCACGAAGGCGGCGCTGAAACGGTTGATGTGCTGGTAGTAGCGGCGCGTCGCTCCGGTTGCCGGCACGCGCGTGAACTTCGCGCGCGTCAGACCGAGCACCAGCGAGCGCGCCGCGTTGCTGAGCGCGAGACCGGCATGCGCAAACAGCGCATCGTCGAATTGTCTGAGGGCCGCCTGGTGTTCCTTCGCGGCCGGGGCGCGCTCCTCGGCGGTGCGCGCCGCCGCCAGCGCGTTGGCGGCATGCTCTTCCATCGCGGCCGAGCGCATTTCCTTGAGCACGTAGGGATGGCAGCGGATGGCGCCCTGACCATAGATCATGAGATTGCGCGTCAGGATATTGGCGCCTTCCACGGTGATGGCGATGGGAATGGATTCGTAGCCGCGCGCCAGATAATTGCGCGGTCCCAGCTGGATGCCCTTGCCGCCGTGGATGTCCATGGCGTCATTGGCGACGATGCGCGCCATTTCGGTGACGTGGTACTTGGAGATCGCCGCGCACACCGCGGGCTCTTCGCCCTGGTCAATCGCCCAGGCGGTCATGCTGCGCACGGCTTCCATGGCGTACAGCAGTCCGCCCATGCGACCCATGATCTCGTCCACGCCTTCAAACTTCGCAATCGGCAGGTTGAACTGGCGGCGCACGCGCGTATAGGCACCGGTCGCGTACACGCCAAGGCGCGCGCCGCCCGCGGTGTTCGAGGGTAACGAGATCGCACGCCCCGCACCCAGGCACTCCATGAGCATGCGCCAGCCCTGCCCGGCCATGGGCATGCCGCCGATGATGGCATCGAGCGGCACGAACACGTCCTTGCCGTGCG
Organism: Gammaproteobacteria bacterium; assembly: GCA_050739175.1. Classification (GTDB taxonomy): domain Bacteria; phylum Pseudomonadota; class Gammaproteobacteria; order Natronospirales; family REEB76; genus REEB76. The sequence goes on along the minus strand of JBOIAZ010000051.1, from coordinate 13,361 downwards.
TCGGACCGTTCTGGAACGGAATATTGAGCGGGAAATGCCGCCGGCCGATGGCAATGCCGGGCGCGTCGCGCGGGATCAGCGCGCAGGTGATGCCGTACTGGTCCTTGTCGCCCGCGAGGTGTTCGGGATCGTAGAGCTTGAACGCCAGGCCGATAAGCGTGGCAATCGGTGCGAGCGTGATGTAGCGCTTGCTCCAGTTGAGGCGGATGCCGATGACTTCCTGGCCCTGCCAGTGGTCCTTGCAGACCACACCGTAATCGGTGATCGAGCCGGCATCGGAGCCCGCGGTGGGCGAGGTGAGCGCGAAACACGGCACTTCCTCGCCGGAAGCGAGCCGCGGCAGGTATTGGTTTTTCTGCGCGTCAGTTCCGTAGCGCAGCAGCAGCTCGGCCGGGCCGAGCGAATTCGGTACCGCCATGATCGAAGCCGCGGTAGGGCTGCGACTCGCGACCTTGGCGAGGGTTTCGGAATTCATGAACGCGGAGAATTCCTTACCGCCGTATTTTTTCGGGATGATGTACGCGAAGAAACCCTGTTTCTTCAGGAACTCCCAGGCCTCGGGCGGCAGGTCGCCCCATTCGTGGGTGATCTTCCACTCGTCCAGCATGCCGCACAGAGCCTCGACTTCGTCGTCCAGGAACGCCTGTTCCTCGTCCGAGAGTTTTGGCGCCGGCGTGTCCAGCAGCTTCTGCCAGTCGGGCTTGCCGCTGAACAGTTCCCCGTCCCACCACACCGTGCCGGCTTCGAGTGCCGCGGCCTCGGTTTCCGACATCTCCGGCATGACTTTGCGAAACACGTCCAAGAGCGGTTTGCTGATCCAGTGGCGGCGCAGTTCCTTGATGTTGAGCGGAATCGCAATCGCCAGGAAGATGATCCAGAACAGCAGCGTCAGCCAGTCCGGACCGGTGCCGATGAGCGTATAGACGATCAAATACAGCAGATACAGGCCGGTGGCGACCAGGAGCGAGGTGCGCAGATACAGAATCGTCAGGCTGTAGGCGATGAAGACGATGATCCAGATGATGGCAATGGTGGCGGACACGGGAATCCCTGCTTGTTGTTAAATGGCGGCGCTGCGGCCGATTCCTGGAGTCGCAAAACTATACCCCAGCGTCGTGATGCCGTTAATAGCGGTCAGCGCGGCATGCGCGCCTGCAGTTTGGCGAGCATGACCGGCGGGAACGCCACGGCCTTCTGCGCGCGAAAATCGAAACACACCGCGCCGGTCTTGGCTTCGGCGACCGTGTGGCCGTCTTGCGCCTGGTTGGCACGGTAGTAGAACTCGCAGCTACGGCTTGCGAGCTCTCCCGCCGCCACTTCGATGCGCAGGCGGTCGCCGTAGAACGCCTGTGCCCGATAGATCACGGCCGCGTCGGCGATTACCAAGCCCACACCGTGGGTGCCGATTTCCTCGATGCCGAGCGATGTCAGGAAACGCCGGCGTGCTTCGTGCATCAGCGTCAATACCGAGTCGTTGCCGAGATGATTCCCGTAGTTCAAATCACCCACACGCACCTCCAGTTCGGTGCTGAACGGGAATGTCTTCGGCAGTTCAATTTTGATGCGCGCCATTCAATTGTTCCTGATCCCGTGGGAGCGGCGATATTCGCCGCGATTTATCCTGTGGGAATCGCGACGGCGACCGTCGCTCCCACAAGCAAACGTCGAAATTTAGGCTATTTGCCAAGCCGCCACCAGTTGGCGGGCGCGTTCGCGCGCGCTCGTGGCATCCAGTGCACCGCGCGCCACCGAGTCCACGAAGTATTCATGTTCGCGACTGCGCAATGCGTGCAGCGCCGCGCCCGCCTGCTGGGCCACGTGGAACAGCGGTGCGCGTTCGTCGGCGGTGTACTGTTCCGCCGGCCGCGGGCCGCACACCAGCGCGCCGATAAGCTTGCCGCGCACCGCCATGGAGAACACGTAGCCGTCTTTGCCGAGCGCGCTTGCCACCTCGTGCAGGTCGGCTTCATGATCGCCGGCGCGCAGGCGCACGAAAGCCAGATCGTCCGCTCCTATCTGCTGCGGAAATTCCGCGGTTCCACGCTGACGTACGCGGGCGTACCCCAGCGCCTGACGTTCGTACAGCGCCACGCTCTCGGCATGGCTGTGCTCGAAGACCTGCTGCACGGTCAGGTCCAACAGATGGTCCGGCTGCTCGATGAAGCCACAGGTGCGCGCGAAATCGTTAAGCGCCCGCTCGGCGTGATACTGGCGGCGGAACACCAGGCGATTGATATAGGTGTCGAGGTACTTGCGCAGGCTGCCGAGCACGATGCCGAGCGCCAGCGGCACGATCAGCTCCAGCATCAGGCTCGCGCCTTGCCCTAGGGTTTCGCGTTCTACCACGGCGTTGATGGCGGCGAACACGCCCACCACAACCGCGGTGATGGCGCCGTACACCAGCGTGCGGTTCAACACGATGCGCACGTCCACCAGCCGGTGGCGCAGCACGGCGTAGCCGTAACCCACCGCGGCCAACAGGAATGCCAGGGCCTGTAACTCGTCCAGCCAACGCTGGGAAACGGAGCTGCTGGTCAGAAATTCGCCGGCGTAAAACACCAAAGCCAGCAGGATGATGCCGGTGCTGGCCAGTATCCAGCGGATGCGCAGGCGCTGCTCCGCACCCGCGCGGGCATAACCGGCCACCAGCATTACAAACGGAATCAGTCCGGTGCAGAGACTGATCACCGGGAGGATCAGTTTCGACCAGCCGGCTGCGGCAAAATAAATTTGTGCGACCACCTGGATCAGGGACAAAACCTGGAGCAACAGCACCACGAGAATGAACGCCGCCGCGAACAGCCATTTGACTCTGCGGCCCAGGCCGGTTCCCACCACGGCCTGCGTCATCATGTAAAGGCCCACGGCGATCAGCGGCACGATGACGACGTTGCACACAATGTCCACAGCTATGCCGGCGGTGGCCGAAACGGGCAGGCTGCGCAGCCCGCTGTTGACTACCACCAGCAAGGACATCAGGCCGAGACCCCAGGCCGCCGCATCCCGCCCGCGCCACAAGGCCAGCAGGCCCAGAACCAGGAAGGAAAAGAACAACAGGTAGCTGAGGATCCGGTCCAGACGATACGTGGGATTTAGGGAAATCACCCGGCTGGTAACCGGTACCGTCAGGATCTGGTTGCCGCGCCGCACCACCATGTTGTATACGAGCCCGGGCTTCACCGTGATCAGCAACAACGCGGCCGCCCGTGCCGCCGGCGTCATTTGCCGTATCAGCAATTCATCCCCGGCCTTAATCCCCGGGGGCAGCGCAATGTCTCGTATGGGAGCAATCACGTAGCGGGAACTATCGCGCAGTGAAACGTTGAACGGCAGGCCTGCGTTAGTGCGCAAGAAAATCAGCTGTATGCAGGCCGCGATGGCAATCAGGCTCAACAGACCGAAAGTCCAGGCACGGCGATTCATGACGCGACTCCTTTGGAGTGGACCGCGGCACTCTACTCCCGGCAAACCCCGTTCGCATCCGATCGCGGTCCGGCCAATCCGGCTGGACGGCCGCGGGCTTTTGGGCGTAGGCTGCGCGCTCCCTTGGCGGCCGGCACGGAACTAAACGCCGGATTACGGTGTCCTGACTGCATCGGAGTCGCCGCATCAAAATAATTCCTTGAGGAGCTTCCCCGTGAAAACATCCCGCTGGCTGACTGTCCTGGTCCTGTGCGCCTTGGCTTTGCCGGCCTTCGCGGCCGACAAGCCCGCTGCCCCGGCAGCGGCGCCCGCCAGTGCCGCTTCGGCTACGCCGCAGGAATCCACCACCACCGGCACGGTGACGGTCGAAGGCCAGACCATCCATTACAAGGCCGTGGCCGGTACCATCATTTTGAAGAACAAGGACGACAAGCCGACCGGCAGCATGTTCTACATCGCGTATTTCAAGCAGGGCGCCAACCCCGCCCACCGGCCGGTGACCTTCTTCTACCACGGCGGTCCCGGGTCCTCCACGGTGTGGCTGCACATGGGCGCCTTCGGCCCGCGGCGCGTGGTGACCGAGGATCACACCCACACACCGGCTGCGCCTTACCAGTTGGTCAACAACCAATACAGTCTGTTGGACGCCACCGACGAGGTGTTCATTGACGCCATGGGTACCGGGTTCTCGCGCATCCTCGGCAAAGACGAGGGCGGCGAGGGCAGCCCCAAGGATTTCTACGGCGTGGATCAGGACGCCCGCAGCTTTGCCCAGTTCGTCACCCGCTTCCTCTCGCAGTACGGCCGCTGGAATTCGCCCAAGTACCTGTTCGGCGAATCTTACGGCACCACGCGCTCGGCGGTGCTCGCCAACGATCTCGAGACTAATGACGATGTGGATCTGAACGGCGTGATCCTGTTGTCGGAAATCCTCAACTTCGATCTGAATGCGGATTTTCCCCAGATCAATCCGGGCGTGGATTTGCCGTATGAAATGATGCTGCCGACTTTCGCGGCTACCGCTTGGTATCACCACAAGCTGCCGAATCCGCCGGCGGAGTTGCCGCCGTTCCTCAGTCAGGTGGAACAATTCGCCATGAACGATTACGCGAAGGCGCTGCAGGCGGGTTCGACACTCGATCCGGCCGCCAAACAAAAGATCGCCGAGCAGTTGCACAACTACACCGGCCTGCCGGTGAGTTATCTGCTGAAAGCCAATTTGAGGGTGACCGGGCCCCAGTTCGAACACGAGTTGCTGAATGACAATGACGATCTTACCGGCCGGCTGGACACGCGCTTTGCCGGCCCGGCCATGGATCCGCTGGCTGAAGAAGCCAGCTATGATCCGCAGTCCGCGGCCATCAGTTCGGCCTACGTGTCCGCGTTCAACGATTACGTGCGCCAGGACCTGAAGTTCGGCGAGAACATGGTTTACCGGCCCGAAAACAACGTGTTTGGCGAGTGGGATTTCAAGCACCAGCCGCCGGGGGCGCCGTTCCCGCTGCCGTTCTCGCCCAATGTGATGCCGGACCTGGCCTCGGCCATGATCTACAACCCCGACCTCAAGGTGTTGCTGAACTCGGGCTATTTCGATCTGGCCACGCCCTACTTTGCGGCGGTGTACACCATGCATCACCTGCCGATGCCGGACCGGTTGCAGAGCAATATCCAGTACGCATTTTATGATTCCGGCCACATGGTGTATGCGCACCTGCCCTCGCTCAAGGCATTGCACGACAACACCGCCAAGTTCATCGAGTCCACGCACGGCACTGCGCAGTAGGCAAACGCAGGCGCCGAATGTAAAAAGCCGCGGGTTGCCCCCGCGGCTTTTTCGTTTGGATTCGCGCTCGCCCCCGGGCGGCACGAATGTTCCGCGCTGTCATAGGCGCGCGCTGCGCGTTTGAGACAGGTTCCGCCCGCCAACCGGGTCACGGCCCTGCCGACGTATATAATGCAGTCCGTTATTGCGCGTCGTGGTTACCGACCAGGCACGCTGCGCGAGACTGCTCACTCTGGTTGCCACCTTGCCATTGAACATGCGTCGCCTTTTCCATCGTGGTCTGCTCTTGCCCGCACTGGCTGCGGTGCTGGCACTGCTCGCCGCCTGTCAGGCTCAGCCGCAATGGCAACTCGCCAACGTGAGCGGGCATCTGCCCGACCTGCGGTTCACGCTGACCAACGATCTCGACCAGCCGGCCACGGCCGCGGCCTACCGGGGCAAGGTCGTGATGCTGTATTTCGGCTACACGCATTGTCCCGATGTCTGCCCGCTGACGCTGGCGCACATGCATGAGGTGATGCAGAAGCTCGGCACGGCCGCCGACGGCGTGCAGTTTCTGTTTGTTACCGTGGATCCCGAACGCGACACGCCCGCGGTGCTGCGCCAGTACGTGGCGGCGTTCGACCCGCACATCGTGGGACTCACCGGAACCCAGGACCAGATCGCGGCGCTCGCCAAGCGTTTCCGGTCCTTCTACCAACGCGAAACGCCAAATACAGCTTCCGGCAATTACGCGGTGAGCCACAGCTCGGCAATTTACATCTTTGACCGCGACGGGCGCGCGCGCCTGCTGGCAACGCCAGGCGATCCGCAAGCGGCCGTGGTGCATGACCTGCGGTTGCTGCTGGAAGAAAAATCGTGAAGTCCGCGCGTTTGTGCGTAGGTCTGATGCCGCTCTTGCTCGCGCTTGCGGCGTTCGCAAGCGCGCGCGCGGCTCCTGTGGCGGCGCCGGCCAAAGCCACGTTGCGCATTGAGCACGCCTGGATTCGCTGGCTGCCGGCCAATCTTCCGGCGGCAGCTTATGCGGTCATCGTTAACCACGGTAACACGAACGCGCGGCTCATCGGCGCGGACAGTCCGGATTACCGGATGGTGATGCTGCACCGCTCATGGCTGGAAAAGGGCTCGAGCCTGATGCAGGCGGTGGCCGGCATGGGCGTCCCCGCGCACGGTCAGGCGGCGCTCGCGCCGGGCGGTTATCACCTGATGCTGAGCGCCCCCACGCATGCCATCCAACCCGGCGACCACGTAAAGATCATCCTGCACTTTGCCGGCGGTGTGGCGCTTCAGGCGGACTTTCCCGTACGGCCCGCCAACGCCTCCGGTCCCTGAGTCTGCGCCACCACGCGTGCGCGCCAGGCCGCATGCCGCGCCCCGCGTTCCGGCAGCCGCCCCTTGCCGTCCAGCCGCAACCAATAGCTGAAAGCGATCAGCGCGGCCAGCACGCTCATCATCGAACTCGGAACCCACAGGATCAGTCCGCCTAGGTGCTGATCGAGCAGCGGTGAAATATCCGCGAACGCCCGTCCGCACAGGCTGTAGATCGGGTACAGATCGCTGCGGGTGAGACTGAGGTAGGCGCCCAGCACGATCTGCGGCACGATTACCGCCAAGGCGAGGAACACGCGCATGCCCGGAGCCAGGCGCGCCGGCGGCCGCGTGCGCCGGTCGAGAATCAGCCACCAGAACAGCATGCCGTCGGCCGCCATGCTGTAGTTCATCAGGTGGTACAGGCGCCAGTCCAGCATCGCGTCGAAATGCACCGCCGGCCACAGCCACAGATAAATCAGGCCGACGAACAGCACCGCCGCCACCAGCGGATGCAGCAACACGTTGAACAGCCAGCGCGCCGGCGCACGCCGCAGCCCCGCGCGCAGCCGCAGGCGCCAGGCGAGCGGCAGTCCGCGTCGCATGGTGATGCCCGGATAGGCGAGCGCGATCAAAAACGGTCCGAGGTGATGCAGGCCGACGTGCTGGATGCGGTGGATGAAGAACTCGTGCTCGGCGTAATAGTCGAGGTGCGTGTGCAGACCGGTATACACCACCAACATGCCCACCCAGAACAACAGTTGCCGCCGCCACGGCGCGCTCCGCGGCGAACGCGTCATGCCGCGCGCGTAGAGCCATACGGCCACGGCGAAAACCACCACTACGGTGGCCGAGGGCTCCCAGGGAATCCACCACTGCAAAAATGCCAACACCGCATCAACCGTTCAGCAGGTCCTTGACGCCCTCGCGCTCTTCCAGCAATTCCCGTTCCGTTGCCTGCATGCGTCCACGCGAGAAATCACTGGGCTTAAGTCCCTTGACGATTTTCCACTGACCCTTGGCGCACGCCACCGGGAAACCATAGATGATGCCCTTGCTGATGCCATAGCTGCCGTCCGACGGCACACCCATGCTGACCCACTGGTTCTTGCTGCCCAGCACCCAGTCGCGCATGTGGTCAATGGCGGCAGCGGCGGCCGAAGCCGCCGAGGAAGCGCCGCGCGCCTTGATGACCGCGGCGCCGCGTTGTTGCACCGTGGGGATGAATTCGTTCTGTATCCAGTCAGGGTTCACGAGCTTTACCGCGAGTTTGCCCTTGACGGTAGCCTGGTGGATGTCCGGATATTGCGTCGAGGAGTGATTGCCCCAGATGACCAGGCGTTTCACGTCGTTCACGTGTGCGCCGGTCCTGGCGGCGAGTTGCGACATGGCGCGGTTCTGATCGAGCCGCATCATCGAGGTAATATTCCGGGCCGGGATGCGCGGAGCATTGGCCGCCGTAATCAGCGCGTTGGTGTTCGCGGGATTGCCCACGACCAGCACCTTGACGGATTTTTTTGCGACGCTGTTCAGTGCCTTGCCCTGCGCGGAGAAAATTTTGGCGTTTTCCAGCAGCAGGTCCTTGCGCTCCATGCCGGCGCCGCGCGGCTTGGCGCCCACGAGAATGGCGTAGTCCGCGCCCTTGAACGCCACATCGGCTGTGTCGGTGGCGACGATGCCCGCGACCAGCGGGAACGCGCAATCGTTGAGCTCCATGACCACACCGGACAGCGCACCCTGAGCGACCGGCAGCTCCAACAGTTGCAGAATCAGCGGCTGGCCGGGGCCGAACAGATCGCCGGCGGCGATGCGGAACACGAGCTGGTAACCGATCTGACCGGCGGCACCGGTGACGGCAATGTGAACGGGTTTCTTCAATGCGGGCATGGGCAACTCCGAATGGGTTGAAGAGCAAACGCGCCCGAATGGGCGAGGTGCTTGCAAATGGGGAGCGCGGATTTTAGCACCCAGCCTGCAATCGCATCACAACACCGGGTCGCTGATGCGCGCGCGGAATCAGGGACGGGCCGATGCCGAAGGTACGCGCAGGCGTGTGCAAACCGGGATGACCAATGGCTTGGGCACCAAGTGCACGGCGGCGACTTCTGCTTGCGTGGTGAAGTGGCAGCCGCCAGCGCAGCGCGCGTGGCTTTGTATTTTTTTCGGCCCGGCGCTGCGTACATCGCCCGGAGCGCAGCTCTGGACATTTTCTCGGTTCAGGGATGGCATCGGGTCTTGCGACGCCGCCCCCCGGTGCGATGTCGACCGGGCTGGAGCAGTCCTGCTGACGGGAGTTCTTCAGCCGGCTCCATGAGATTTCCCTCGACGCATAGGCAAACCGGGCGCGCGATCGGTTTACAGGCATCCTGTATGACCACAAGTCATTGATAAGCAATTGATTTCAGACATTTTGCAGTTGCAGGTATCGCCAGAAAAAATTTCTTCCCAGGCACTTGCTTTTTTATTTTTTAGTGTTATAGTTATCTACAACACCACTACGTTTCCGGCCACAGCTGGATACTTGAGCAAGTAAGGAGAACAGCCATGAACACTACAGGTAGGATGATTTTTGCCCTGGTTATTGCCGCCGATCTCGCGGCGATTGCCACGGTGGGTGCCGTGAATCTGCATCGGCGCGCCATACAGGAGACCCGGGTCATCGAACTGGCCAAGATTGTGGTAACCCCGGCCAAGGCTACGGCCGAGCCCATTGAGCTTGCCGCGATAGTGGTCACGCCGAGCGACGCCGACTGGCGTTATGCCGAAGCCCACGGCGTGAGCCGCCCGGCCATGACGAGCGTGGCGCTCGCAACAGTCGTGGTCCAGCCGACCGCTGAACAGGTGGCCACCATGCAACTGGCGGGCGTCGTCCCCGCAACCACTGCGGGCGCGGCAGAAGATGCGGCCGCGGCTTCGCTGATGCAAGCACTGACTGCACTTTCTCCCGGACAGTTCCTCGACACCGGCGCTGCACTGCGCGCGTTCAACGTGCTGGTGTTTGACGGTCTGGGCCGTTAAGGTACGCTCAACGACAGCGCTCTAGTTCGCTAGAGCAGCAAAAGAGAGGCACATGGATCCCAAATGGAGCGACAACCAGCCGATTTACCGCCAGTTGCGGGACCGGGTGGTGGCCATGATCCTCGAAGGCAGCCTCAAGGAAGGCGACCCGCTGCCCTCGGTGCGCACCATTGCGGCCGACTATCAGATCAATCCGCTTACGGTGCTCAAGGGTTACCAAGCCTTGGTGGACGAGGAGCTGGTGGAAAAACGCCGCGGCCTCGGTATGTTCGTGAGAACCGGCGCGAGCCGCGCGCTCATGAAAAACGAGCGCGAGGTATTTCTGAAAAGCGAATGGCCGCAGATCGTGGCGCGTATCCAGAGGCTTGACCTGGATGCGAAAGAATTGCTGGATGCGGTGAATGACGGCAAACGGAGCAAGTCATGAGCACATTGGTAAAAGCCCGCGGTCTGACCAAGCATTACGGTGCGCTGGCCGCGCTCAACAAGGTGGACTTCGACATCGAGGAAGGTCGCATTGTCGGCCTGATCGGCCCGAACGGCGCCGGCAAGACCACCGCGCTCAAGGCGATCCTGGGCCTCACCGATTTCGACGGCGAGCTCGACGTGCTCGGCCACGACCCGCGCAAGGGCCGCGAAAAGATGATGCGCGAAGTGTGCTTCATCGCCGACGTGGCCACGTTGCCGCGCTGGCTCAAGGTCGCGAACGCCATCGAGTACGTGGAGGCGGTGCACCCGCACTTCAGCCGTGCGCGCGCCCTGCATTTCCTGGAGCGCACCAAGATTTCGCAACGCAGCCGCGTGGGTCAGTTGTCCAAGGGCATGGTGACGCAACTCCATTTGGCGCTGATCATGGCGATTGACGCCCGGCTTTTGATTCTCGACGAGCCCACGCTCGGCCTGGATATCCTGTACCGCAAGCAGTTCTATTCCAACCTGCTGAACGACTATTTCGACGAGAAGCGCACCATTCTGGTGACCACCCATCAGGTCGAGGAAGTCGAGAAGCTTCTGACCGACCTGATGTTCATCAACAACGGGCGCTTGGTGCTGAACGAGACCATGGATGGCGTCGCCGACAAATACACCGAGGTGCTGGTGAGCGTCGAACGCGTGGAGCAGGCGCGCGCCCTCAAGCCGCTCCACGAGAGCGAAGTGTTCGGCAAGAAACTGTTTTTGTTCGAGGGCGTGGAGCGCGCGCGGCTGGTGGAACTCGGTGAAGTCCATACGCCCAGCGTGGCCGATCTGTTCGTAGCGAAGATGACAGGAGGTGTGCAATGAACGCCCTGGCGCCATACTGGGTATTGGTCAAGCGTGAAATCTGGGAGCACAAGTCCCTGTGGATCGTGCCGATTGTGGTGGGGTGCCTGTCGGTGTTGGGCAGTCTTTACGGTGGCGCAGCTCTGATCGTGGCCGCACATCAGGGCGTCGTCAGCGTCAACCATGTGGGCATGGTCGGCGCAAGTGCGCCCGGCGGCTTGCACGTCGCCATGCTCGCCATGGCAAGTTTCTTCAACGTGGTGATGCTGTTCATGGTGTGGTTCTACTTGATGGACAGCCTGTACGCCGACCGCAAGGATCGCAGCGTGTTGTTCTGGCGTTCCATGCCGGTGTCGGATACCACCACGGTGCTCTCCAAGCTGTTCGCCGGCATGATTACCGCGCCGGCCCTGATGTTTGTGCTGGTGGTGATCACCGAGATCGTCGTGGGCATCATCTTTACCATCGCCGCCGCGATCATCGGAGTGAACTTGCTGCACGAGGCGTTCTTCCCCGGCACCATCATTTTGACCTGGGTCGTGCTGGCGTTCGCACTCATCCAGCAATCGCTATGGCTGCTGCCTTACTGGGGCTGGTTCCTGCTGTGCTCGGCTTGGGCCAAGAAGCTGGTGCTCGCCTGGGTGGTGCTGATCCCACTCGGCGCGGTACTCATCGAGCTGATCGTGTTCCGCACGCATTACCTGAGCAACGGTATCTTTGGCCACATCAGCCGTGGCCTGGTGCTGTTCGGCAGCTATACAAAACACGGCCCGCAGGTGGGCTTTCCGGGCCAGTCGCATGTTTTTGGTCCGCCCGGCAACGCCGTTGCGACCTTCGGCTCGGTAGCGCACATGTTTACCTTGCTTGAGATGTGGATCGGCGTGGGCATCGGGGTTATTTTTATCCTTGGTGCGATATGGCTGCGCCGCCACCGCTCGGAGATCTGAGAGCAACTTGAAACATTTGCTCGCCTTGGGACTGCTGCTGAGCGTGCCGGCGCTGGCGCACGCGGCCGCGACGCGCACGCTCACGGCCGAGATCCCCGCCACCGGCGTCAATACCCTGGCCATCACGGTCGGGGTCGGCGAACTGCGGGTTACGCCCTCTAGCGACGATGTGGTGCACGTGAGCGTCAGGTTGGAGCAGAAATCGCGCGAATTTCTCTGGTTCTTCCACTGGCAGAGCGGCAGCACGGCGCGCGAAATCCAGAGTGCGCAGATTGTTCAGCAGCGTCAGGGCGACCACCTGGAGTTGTCTCTGGGGTCCAGCGGCAAGCTCGACACCAGTCAGGTGAAACAGCACTGGGAACTGCAAATCCCCGCGCGCCTGGCCTTGGCGTTGAACATGAAAGTCGGTCAAATCAACGTGCAAGGCATCGCCAGCGGCGTCAACGTCAATCTCAATGTGGGCGAAATTGACCTTGATACCCCGCGCGGACCGTTGCAGGCGCGCGTCAACGTCGGGCAAATCAGCGCCAAGTCCGGCAGCCAGCAACTCGGCCCAATTGACCTGTCGAGCGACATAGGTGAGGCCGCTGTGTTCCGACAGGGCACGCGAGTGCGCGGCGGCGGCCGCCACAGCGGCCTTGGCCGGCGCATTCACCTGCCCGGCAGCGGCCCGGACAGCGTGAAACTTAACGTCAACGTGGGTGAGGTGGATTTACGGTTGACCGCGCCGGAATCGGGCGTCAAGCCCTAGGAAAGACATGCGCTTTTTCACTGAAGGCCGCACCGTCCGTAATGCAGTCGATCGGCGTCGAAACTCGGGAGGAATCCCCGACGCCCCCAAAAAGGCGTGCACGGGGACAGATTGTCGTTACAGCGAAATAGTAGGCAAGGAGGATGCTGTTATGCGTGAACGTGCGCTGAAAGTGGTGCTGGTGTTGGTAGGACTGATCTTTTTAGCCGGGGCCTATTTGATTGTGCGGCCACCGTTTAAAGACGAAGCATTCCGTATGATGCTGAGCCTCTACGTCACCTTGGGTGTCTTCCTGCTGCTCGCGGTGCGTAATCCTATGCAGCATCGCAGCCTGATTGCTTTCGCGGCTTGGTCGAGCCTGGCACATGCCGGCATTATGGGATTCCAGGTATTTCGCAACTTGATCTCCCCCGACGAGCTGCCGGGAGTTATTGCTCTGGCCGTCATCGGCGTGATCTTGATCGTCCTCGCGCCACCCAAAGTGAAACTTGCTGTGTCCTGATCATGCATACATCCGCCGCACTGGATCGGCTGCTGCGCTTTATCTAGAATCTAGCAGCGAGGATTGCATGCAACTTATTGGTTCGCTTTCCAGTCCCTACGTGCGCAAGGTGCGCGTAGCCGTCGCCGAGAAGGGGCTGGACTGTCCGCTGATGTTGGAGGACGTGTGGGCCGCGGACACCAAAATCCAGAAAGCCAATCCGCTCGGCAAAGTGCCATGTCTGATTCTGGATGATAGGCGTGCGCTCTTCGACTCGCGCGTGATTTGCGAATACCTCGATTCGCTGCCGCCCGCGCACACGTTGATCCCGGCTTCCGGCGCCGAGCGCATCGCAGTGCTGCGCTGGGAAGCGTTGGCGGACGGCGTGTT
>JBOIAZ010000050.1:0-12476 GCA_050739175.1 Gammaproteobacteria bacterium | reverse complement strand
GGTCCACGTCGAGGTTGGCGAGATTGTGGGTGCGCGCCCCACGGATGCGGATGCTGTCCATTCGAGCCCTGAAAAAAACCGCGAACCGTTTACTATACGCCGGGCGCCAAGTCCGGCGCAAAATACGTGACGACCACCGGTGCGTGATCGCGGCGCAGTAGCCGGGTTCTGGCATCCTCCGTTGGAATGGGGGGGCAAGATCATGATGGCGATGGATATCCTCCTTAGAGCGTCTAACAAAATATGCAGCGATGACCGCCTGGCACGCCTAAAATCCCACCTCACCCCCCTTTGCAAAGGGGGGGGCGCGCGCTTGGCGCGTGGGGGGATTTGTGACGAGTGTTCATTTTGTTTGGTGCTCTTTGGAAAAGGGGGACAAGATCATGGCGGTGATGGGTAGCCTCCTTTGGAAAAGGAGGGCGAGCTGCGAAGCAGCGAGCGGGTTGCCAGGGATGGCAACCCTGGACTTTCAGACGAAGTCGGAATGCGCAGCCTGAAAGGGGGAGGATTTGTAACTTCCAGCTTCCCCTCCTTGCCCGTCGTGTGCCGAGCGGCAAACGGACACTGCATGCGGCGGCGGTGCGTGAGCGTGTGGGCACCGGAGCAATGGCCGGCCGGGCTAAAACGCGCTACGCTGCGCCCCTCCTGAATCTGGCAAAACATCGCATGCAGTACAAGGGCATCATCCTCGCGGGCGGCAGCGGCACGCGGCTTTATCCGGTCACGCGCGCCGTCAGCAAGCAATTGCTGCAGGTGTACGACAAACCGATGATTTACTACCCGCTCGCCACCCTGATGCTGGCGGGCATACGTGAAATTCTGGTGATTTCCACGCCGCATGATTTGCCGCGTTACCAGGAATTATTGAGCGACGGCAGCCAATGGGGTCTGAACTTCAGCTATGCGCCGCAGCCGCGGCCCGAAGGGCTGGCGCAAGCTTTCGTCATCGGTGAGCGTTTCATCGGGTCGGGTCCGGTGGCGCTGGTACTTGGCGACAACATTTTCTACGGCACCGGCCTGCAGCGGCAACTCGTGTCTGCCAGTACACGCGAGCAGGGGGCCACGGTATTTGCGTACTACGTCAATCACCCCGAGCGCTACGGCGTGGTGGAATTCGACGCGGCCGGCAAAGTGCTCGGCATCGAGGAAAAGCCGCAGCAGCCCAAGTCGCATTACGCGGTGACCGGCCTGTACTTTTACGACCACAGCGTGGTAAGCATCGCCAGGTCCTTGCGGCCCTCGGCACGCGGCGAACTGGAGATCACCGACGTCAATGAGCGCTATCGCCGGCAGAACAGTCTGCGCGTGGAACTCATGGGTCGCGGGATCGCGTGGCTCGACACCGGCACCCATGAGTCGCTGCTCGAAGCCGCGAATTTCATCGCCACCATCGAAAACCGGCAGGGCCTGCAGATCGCCTGCCCGGAGGAGATCGCGTTCAGCAAGGGTTTCATTGACCGTGAGCAGGTGCTGAAACTCGCCGCGCCCCTGCAGCAGACGGCGTACGGCGAGTACCTTCTGCGGCTGGTCGGCGAACGGAAAGCCTGATGGAATTTTTCCCCACGGCCCTTCCGGAAGTGATGCTCATCAAGCCGCGCGTATTCGAGGACCGGCGCGGTTTTTTCCTGGAAACTTGGTCGGCGGAGAAGTTCGCCACAGCCGGCCATCCCGCCCAATTCGTGCAGGACAATCTCAGCCGTTCGGTGCGGGACACGTTGCGCGGGCTGCATTACCAGATCCAGCGCCCCCAGGGGAAACTGGTGCGTGCGGTGCGCGGCGAAATCTACGACGTGGCCGTGGATCTGCGCCGCGGTTCACCGACCTTCGGCAAATGGCAAGCCGCGTACCTGTCGGCCGACAACAAGCATGCGTTATGGGTGCCGGCGGGTTTTGCACACGGTTTCCTGGTGACCAGCGATGTCGCGGACGTGCAGTACAAATGCACCGACAACTGGTTTCCGCAGCATGAACGCACCCTGTTGTGGAATGACGCCGAACTCAAAATCACCTGGCCGCTGTCAGCGGGGCGAACCCCTCTGCTGTCAGACAAGGACCAGGCGGGCAAATTGCTGCGTGAGGCGGAGACTTATCCATGAGAGTGCTGATTACCGGCGCCGCCGGCCAATTGGGCCGCGCGCTGATCAAGACGGCGCCGGTCGCAGCCGAAATCAAGGCAGCCGGCAGCGAACTGGACATCTGCGTACCGGTGGCGCTGCACGACGCGGTGCGGAAATTCAAGCCCGCGCTCATCGTGAATGCGGCGGCCTACACGGCCGTGGACCAGGCCGAGTCGGAGCGCGATCGGGCTTTCGCCGTGAATGCGACCGGCGTGGAGAATCTGGCGCATGCGGCGCGCGCAGCCGGCGCACGCCTTATACATGTCTCGACCGATTTCGTGTTTGACGGCTGTAAGTCTTCGCCGTATCTGCCGGAGGATGAAACCCGGCCGTTGAGTGTCTATGGCGCGAGCAAAGCCGAAGGCGAACTCCGGCTGCGGGCGTTGGAAGGCGAAGCCGCGGTGATCGTCCGTAGCGGATGGCTGTACGCCGCTGCGGGGCAGAACTTCGTCAACACCATGCTGCGCCTGATGCGCGAAAAGGACAGCCTGGGCGTGATTGCCGATCAGGTCGGCACGCCGACCTGGGCGCAAAGCCTGGCGGAAGTCCTGTGGAAGATTGCCCAGGATCCGAAGATTGCAGGCACGCATCACTGGAGCGACGCCGGGGTGGCGAGCTGGTATGACTTCGCCGTGGCCATCCAGGAAGAGGCGCTCACGATCGGCCTTTTATCCCGCGCTATCCCGATCCGGCCGCTCGCGACTTCCGAATACCCGCTGCCCGCCCAGCGCCCGGCCTACAGCGTGCTCGACAAGCACTCAATGATCGCGGCGAGTGGTATGACGCCCGTGCATTGGCGGGAGAATTTGCGGCGCATGCTCGCGGAACTGTGCGCCGCATAAGCGGCCGGGATGGTTGAGCGGGAGATTACCGCGACCATTGACAGGCGAGACACTATCAGTCAAAGTAGTGTTTAGCACTATGAGATAAAATAGAGTGGCAGGAGCAGGGCGATGAAGACCATCAATGCGGGCGAGGCTAACCGGC
This sequence comes from Gammaproteobacteria bacterium, assembly GCA_050739175.1. Lineage (GTDB taxonomy): Bacteria > Pseudomonadota > Gammaproteobacteria > Natronospirales > REEB76 > REEB76. Next base: position 9,372 of record JBOIAZ010000050.1, on the reverse strand, counting down.
AATTTTCCAGCTTGCTGCGCGCCGCGATCGAGGGCGACGAAGTCCTGATCTTGTCGCGCGGCCGGCCCGTAGCTCGCCTGGTAGCGGCGAGCGACTCTCCGCAAGTGCGGCGGCGCGCACGAATCGCGCTGTTGCGCCGGCTCAAGGCGCAGAAACCCACGGGAGCGCGTCGCTGGCGCCGGGACGAGCTGTACTCGGGATGAGAATTGCCCTGGATACCAACGTGCTTGCCTATGCTGAGGGCGTGGGCAGCAGGACGAAACGCGATCGTACCCTGCGGTTGCTGGAAGAAGTGGATGCCGCATCGTTGGTGATTCCGGCTCAAACGCTCGGTGAGTTGTATCGGGTGCTTACCGGCAAAGCCGGGCGTACGGCATCCGCCGCGCGCGCCGCGGTGCTGACCTGGGCCGATGGTTACGCCGTGGCCGAATCCACCTGGAGTGCGTTTCAGGCTGCTTTTGATTTAAGCGTAGACCATGGTGTGTCCATTTGGGATGCGCTGATTCTCTCGGTGGCGGCGGAACAGCACTGCCGGTTGCTGTTGAGTGAGGATCTTCAGCATGGGTCTATCGTGCACGGCGTGACTGTGGTCAACCCCTATGCCGCCAGTCCGCACCCACTTTTGACGGGAGCCTAGCGCGAAGGTGTGGCCAATTCTTCATGCCTTGGCTATCGTGGCACGTGCTCCAGCCGGCAGGCCGTGGCATGCACCGCCGTCCGGTTTGATGCGGAGGGCCGGCCGGCAGGCTGCTGTCACGGCCGATAAGCCATGAATTCACTGGAAACAGGGAAATTGTTGCAGCATGGCTAGGCTGCTGGTCACCGGCGGTGCCGACGCTTTCCACGACAAATTGGAACGCTGGAGAAATCATTATCAGCAGGTACGCCTATCGGCTCAGCGTGCCCTTAATTTATGCGTGTGTGTGATGTTGATGGATGGCTTATTGGGCAAATTGGCTTTCACGGGAGGGGCGAGCATACTCGTGGGAAGTCAGTGCGCGATACTTGGCTGGCTGGGCGTGTTGGGTACGGCCTACTTCTATGTCAGCGAGAGCCCCGTCGCGACATGGGTATTGAACCATCATCCTTCCTGGTGTGCCCTTATTCCATAGATCTTTGTGGAACGCGGCACTCATATCGATGGCGGTTTACATGATGGGTATTCGTACATATACGTTCATGATGGTTATATGTCAATTTTTTCGTGTGGAGCCAATAATACGCTGATGCAGCGGAGATGCTGGTTCATGTCCACTGGTGTGACTGAGAGCGAGACGTGGATCACACCGAGTGCGGGGGGGAAGTCGTGGTCTTGACTATGCTCTCCCGTATACATCTTCCAGCCGCACGATATCGTCTTCGCCGAGATAACTGCCGGATTGCACCTCGATCAGTTCCAATGGCACCTTGCCGGTGTTGCGCAGGCGATGCACGCTGCCCAACGGCAGGTAGGTGCTCTGGTTCTCAGTCAGCAGAAATACCTCATCGTTGCGGGTCACCTCGGCTGTGCCTGAGACCACCACCCAGTGTTCGGCCCGATGGTGGTGTTTTTGCAGGCTGAGCGCCGCGCCGGGCTTGACCATGATGCGTTTGACCTGAAACCGCTCGCCTATGTCGATAGAGTCGTAGCTGCCCCAAGGACGGTACACCTTGCGGTGGAATAAGTGCTCTTGTCGGCCTGTGGCTTTGATCTTGTCGACCAGTCGTTTGACGTCTTGGACCCGTGCGCGTGGCGCGACTAGGACCGCGTCCGGAGTGTCCACGATCACGATATCGTCGAGCCCGAGTGCTGCGACCAGCCTTCGGTCCGTACCGCGCATGAAACAATTGCGGCTGTCAATGGCGATCACATCGCCTTCTAGCCGGTTGCCGTCGGCATCGCGCTCCGAAATGGCCCACAGCGAGTCCCACGAGCCGACATCGCTCCACGCACAACTGATCGGCACCACCGCCGCGTGGGCGGTCTTTTCCATCACTGCGTAATCGATCGAATTGTCGGGCGAAGCTGCAAACGCGTCTTTGTCGATGCGTATAAAATCCAGGTCGGTCTTGGCATGTTCGTGCGCGGTCTTGGTCACCGTGTGCATTTTCTGCGCGTGTTGCAACAATTCTTCGAGATAGCGTTTGGCCCGGAACATGAACATGCCCGAGTTCCATTCATAGTTGCCGGCCTCAACATACTGTTTTGCTGTTGCGGCATCGGGTTTCTCGACGAATCGTTCAACGCGGAAGCCGACGTTGCCCAGTGGGTTGCCGCGCTTGATGTAACCGAAGCCGGTTTCCGGTGCTTCCGGACGAATGCCGAACGTGACCAGCCAGCCCTGTTCGGCCAGCGGAGTGGCCTTTCTGACCGCGTCCGCGAAACTTGCCGTGTTGCCGATCAGATGATCGGCCGGCATGACCAGCAGCTCCGCATCGGGATGTACTCCGATGGCCTGCCACGCCGCCAACGCGATCGCTGGCGCGGTATTGTGTGGCATCGGCTCCAGCAGGATCGACGCGTCTTCGACATTCAGTTCGTGCAACTGTTCGGCGACCAGGAAGCGGTGGTCCTCGTTGCACACCACAATCGGTGCGGCAACATCTCCCAGGGCACGCGCTCGCGATACCGTCTTCTGGAACAGGGTCGAATTGCCGGTCAAGGCCAGGAACTGTTTGGGCAGGTTCTTGCGCGACAGCGGCCACAGGCGGGTGCCACTGCCGCCGCTCAAGATCACCGGTATAAACATGGGCAAACTTCCTGGATGTTTCGGCGCACCAATTTACCACCGACTGCTTGGCTCGACATGCGGCCGTGGGTCGGGAGGCTTGATGTCCGCTGGGCAGAGCGGGGTGTGGTTCTTTCCCAGGCCGATTATAATTTGCCACCTTGATGCTCATTTTTCTTCGTGGAGCTCGAACATGACGCCGACTCGCCAAGCCTTGCCTGCATTATCCCTCACCTGCGTTTTCGCATTGCCCGCGTGCCATCCGGGGCAGCCGTCGAGCGAGTCTTCCGCGCCCAGCGCCGGTTCGCTTCCCGCGTCTGCGCCGACAACGAAAGCCGGGCACTTCCACGCCGAGTTGGCGCTGGTGGGACAGCCCGCGGTAACGACGGACGGCAAGGACATTCTTGTCGCCGTGAATGTCACCAATGACGGCCCCACAACCTTCGGCTCGGCGACCACGGCTAACAATGTGAATTTGGGCGCGCACAGCATTGATGCCTCCGGTAAGATCGCGGACAGCGATCTTGCTCGTGGACATTTGCCACAGATCGCGTCGGGTGCAACGCAAGAGGCAACCATCCTGCTGCCTGCGACCCTAACGCTCGGGCATCGCGTCGAATTGCTGCCGGTCCAAGAGAATATCGCTTGGTTCGACGCGTGAGGAACCAAGCCCTTGGTCGTCGGTCCCTTCGACGCCTGCAGCCGCCATGTGGCTGGTAAAGTGTGCGATGCGTCCGGCAAACCTCTGCCGACAGCCCCGGCCACGCCGTGGCGATGGGATGGGCGTGCGGCGCGTGCAGCCGCGGAAGAATCCTGTCAGCATGAAATGAAGAAGATGGCTACGCTGGTATCTGAACCGACCCCGGGGGCAAGTCACGAGGAGCCACCGCCGCCAACGACCACAGCGACGCCAAGTAGCGTTGATATCGACGCTCTTATGAAGCAGATCCGTATGGAACTCGCGCAGCGACGCGGGCCAACGCCGCAGACCATGGCGGCTGGTATGTCGGTTGAGGCTGGCGCCCAGGGGCCGCCACGGCTGCCTCTGAGCACGGACGAAATCATGGCGCGCGTGCGTGCCGAAGTCGCCCGCCGACGTGGCGTCAATGCACAGCCAGGCGCGCCTGCTATTGACCGGAGCCTAGGACTGAGATGCTGTCAGTTCTTTATGCCCCGGTTTTTGCGACCCGGGTGCATCCGGTGAGGCGGCGGATTGCGTGGTCATCCGTGCCGTTATTGGGCAATCCGTCTGCAGTTTGCGGCCACAGCCGGCAGTGCGTGAATCCAGAGGGAACCGGGGGATTGCGGCATGGCTAGACTGATGGTCACCGGCGGTGCCGGCTTCATCGGCGCGAATTTCGTGCACTACTGGATCGCACGCCATCCGCAGGATCGCGTCGTCGTGCTTGACGCCCTGACCTATGCGGGCAATCCGGCGAACCTCGATGCGGTACGCGCTCAGGCGCAATTCCGTTTCGTGCACGGCAACATCTGCGATGGCGCGCTCGTCAACAAACTGTTCGAGGAAGAGCACTTCGACACGGTGGTGCATTTCGCGGCCGAGTCCCACGTGGATCGCTCCATCAGCGGGCCGGACGCCTTCGTCGAGACCAACGTGATCGGCACGCATGTGCTGCTCAAGGCCGCCAAGCGCGCCTGGATTGACAACAAGAGCTGGTCAGGTCCCTGCCGGTTTCATCACGTTTCCACCGATGAAGTATATGGTTCGCTCGGACCGGACGATGCGCCGTTCACGGAAACCACGCCGTATGCGCCGAATTCCCCCTACTCCGCCAGCAAGGCGGCTTCCGACCACCTGGTGCGCGCCTACCATCACACCTACGGCCTGCCGGTCACCATCAGCAACTGCTCCAACAACTTCGGTCCTTACCAGTTTCCGGAGAAGCTCATCCCGCTGATGATCGTGAACGCGCTGCACGGCAAGCCCCTGCCGGTGTACGGCGACGGCGGCAACGTGCGCGACTGGCTGTACGTCACCGACCACGTGCGCGGCATCGAGCGGGTGCTGGAGAAGGGCCGCGTGGGCGAAACCTACAACATCGGCGGCGGCAACGAGCGGCGCAATATCGAACTGGTAAACGAACTGTGTGACCTGCTGGACCGGGCATTTCGAACTTCACCTGAATGGGCAGCACAATATCCCGGCTGTCCGGCCGCAACGGGTACCAGCACGCGCGGGCTGATCACCTGCGTTACCGACCGGCCCGGTCATGACCGCCGCTATGCCATAGACGCCGGCAAGATTACCTCCGAATGCGGTTATCGGCCGACGGTAGCGCCGGAGACCGCGCTCGACAAAACCGTGCGCTGGTATCTCGCGAATCGTGTTTGGTGGCAGCCGCTGATTGGAAATTCATGACCACGGAGCATGCTTCGCGCTAACCGCGAGACCTGTTAAACGCGAGTTCCACTGGGGCGTGATGAGGCATGCTTGCGTCCTCACCACCGTCGTATTACGCTGTCTTACATGAGCACCATTACCATTCGACTGGACGAAGCGCTGGAACGGCTGCTGGCACGTGTCAGCCGGCAGAGCGGGCGCAATCGCAGTGATGTGGTGCGCGAAGCGTTGCGCCGGCAGTTGGCCATCCAGGCCTTCGACGAGCTCCGCAAGCGCACAGCACCGTTTGCAGAGTCCGCCGGCTATCTGACCGATGAGGACGTGTTCCGGGACGTTTCGTGAGGGTGTTCTTGGACACCAACGTTCTGGTCAGCGCTTTCACCACTCGCGGCCTGTGCGCCGATCTGCTGAGGCTGGTGCTGGCGGAGCATGAACTGTTAAGCGGAGAGGTCATACTCGAGGAACTGCGACGGGTTTTGTTGAAACGTTTCGGGGTTCCGTCACCATTAACCGATGGCATTCTGGATTTGGTGCGCGGACAAGCCACAGTTCTGCCTCAGCCCGCGCGACCCGCTATCAGCGGTGTGAGCGATCCGGACGACGAATGGGTGATAGCTTCGGCGCTTGCGGGAAAAGCAGATGTTCTCGTCACCGGCGACAAAGCCCTGTTGATACTTAAGGCGGTGGATGTTATGCCCATCCTCGATCCGCGTGGATTCTGGCAACATCTGAAGGCCGGATTGGCTTGATAAAATTTCTCGTAAATTTCGACCGCCTTGGCTGGCGGTCCATGCGGTATTTCTGTTTATACGGCCCGCTTCACTATGGCAACTGATTCCATGACCGGCACCGAGCGCCGCGCCGCGCTGTCGCTCGCGGGCATCTTCTCGCTGCGCATGCTCGGGCTGTTCATGATCTATCCGGTGTTTGCGCCCTGGGCGCGCCGCCTGCCGGATGCGACCGCGGTCACCATCGGCCTGGCGCTCGGCGTCTACGGCCTCACGCAGGCGCTGCTGCAGATTCCCTTCGGCTTTCTCTCCGACCGCATCGGCCGCAAACGCGTGATTGCCGCGGGGCTGGTGCTGTTCGTGATCGGCAGCGTGATCGCCGCGCTTTCGCCCTCGATCTACGGCATTATTCTCGGGCGCCTGCTGCAGGGCGCGGGCGCGGTGGGCTCGACGGTGCTGGCGCTCGCCGCGGACCTCACGCGCGAGGAACACCGCACCAAGGCCATGGCGGTGATCGGCATGACCATCGGCGCGTCGTTCGGTCTCGCGGTGGTGGTGGGTCCGGTGTTGAACGCTTGGATCGGCGTGCACGGAATCTTCTGGCTGACGGCCCTGCTCGCGGCGCTCGGCATTCTGGTGCTGTATGCGCTGGTGCCGCGGCCGGCTGCGCCTCGGGTGCATGCCGAAGCCGAAGCCGTGCCGGCATTGTTCAGGCGCGTGCTCGCGGACCGTGAGCTGCAACGCCTGGATTTCGGCATTTTCATCCAGCATGCGGTGCTCACCGCGAGTTTCCTCAGCGTTCCATTTGTGCTGACCCACGCCGGCGTGACGCTGCGCGACCAGTGGGTTGTGTACCTGCCGGTGTTGGTGGTCTCGGTGATTGTGCTGATCCCGCTCATCATGCTGGCGGAGCGCGGGCGCATGAAACCCGTGTTCCTCGCATCGGTCGTGCTGCTTGTCGCGGGCCAGTTGCTGCTGCTCTTCGGCCAGGTGAGCTTGCCCCTCGTGGTGCTCGCATTGCTGGTGTTTTTCACCGGCTTCAACGTTCTCGAATCGGTTCTGCCGTCGCTCATCTCGCGCGCAGCGCCGGCCGACGCCAAGGGCACCGCCATGGGCGTGTATTCGTCCGCGCAGTTCTTCGGCATTTTCGCCGGCGGTGTGCTCGGTGGCTGGTTCGAGAGCGTATGGGGCTTGAACGGCGTGTTCGGATTTTGCGCCGTGCTCGCGGCGCTCTGGTGTGTAGTGGCCTGGTTCATGCGACCGCCCGCGCGGATCTCGAACCGCGTGCTTGGGATCAGGGTCAGGGACGATGCCGAAGCCCGACGCCTGGAAGCGGAACTACGGCGCGTCCCGGGTGTGCTCGAAGCGGTGGTGGTGCCGGACGAGGGCGTCGCCTATCTGCGGGTGGGTGAAGGTCTGGATGAGATCAGGCTTGCCGCCGTGTGTGCCTCAGGCTGAGGTGCGCACCCTTCCGCCTTGTCATTCAAAGCTGGAGCCGGCTGTGGAACTAAGAGCGTCTAACAAAATATGCAGCGATGACCGCGCGGCGCGTCTAAAATCCCCCTCACCCCCCTTTGCAAAGGGGGGTGAGCACTTGGTGCGCGGGGGGATTTATCACGAGTGTTCATTTTGTTAGGTGCTCTAAGCAACCTCTGATGTATTCGTCGTACCCGTCCCCGCCTGCGCGAGGACAGGCTCCAGCGGGTACCCAGGTTCTGGATAATTCCGGATTCCCGCCCCACGCCTTCGCGGGGGCAGGCTTTGCGCGGGAATGACGGAAATGGAGTTGATCAGAGCTTCCCCAAACCGTTATCCGCCCAGCCCCAGAAACAATACCAGCCGGCGCTCCACGGCCAGCAAAGTATCCGGACTCAGGCGGCCAATCACGGCTCCGAGGCGATGGCGCGACACGGTCTGCACCTTGTCCACCATCACCTGTGAGATTTTTTTCAGGCCGTTCTGCTTGTCAGGCTCTACTGTCACGCGCAAGAGCGGCAGCTCGCGCAGTTCGCCGGTGACCGGCAACACGCTTGCCGACGGATGTTCGTTGAACAGATCCGATTGGATGAGCAGCGCAGGCCGCGGTTTACCGTAATCGCCGGGGAGTGAAACGGTGACCAGATCCCCGCGCTTCACTTCCAGCCGTCCCGGTCGGCCACACCTTCGAGCCAAGCAGCGGTTTCCTGTTCGTGGCGGTCGCTGCGCAAGGCTTGGCATTGGCGTCGGCATTCAGCCGCAAAGCCGCGCCGGCGGCTGTCAGGTATCCACAGCTGGACCGGGCGCAATCCGGCGGCACGCAGCTTGTCCCGATGCTTTCGAACTCGACGGCGGCCATCCGATGTTGGGTTGATACGCATCCAAGTCACTCTCTGGAAATAGCGGCGGTAGTGTTACATGTAACAATAACATGGTCAAGACGAGCCACTGTGGCCCAACGGCCAAATGCCGGAGGCAAAAGGGGTGACCTGGCCAAGCAAGTGGGCTGAGTAAATCAACGTTGAAATCCGGAGCTTGGGCGTGACCCCGTGTGCTGTTTACCCGTAAAATAGCGCGCTTTCGCCAGGGACCCGGCAACGGGCAATCCGAGATTTTGAGGATCAAGCCATGGCACGCGGCGTCAACAAAGTCATTCTCATCGGCAACCTCGGGGCGGACCCCGAGACCCGCTACATGCCCTCGGGCGGCGCGGTCACCAACGTCCGCATCGCAACCAGCGAGAGCTGGAAGGACAAGCAGACCGGCGAGCAGAAGGACCGTACCGAGTGGCACCGCATCACCTTCTACGGACGTCTCGCGGAAATCGCCGGCGAGTATCTGAAGAAAGGCTCGCAGGTATATATCGAAGGCAAGCTGCGCACCCGCACCTATGAAAAAGAAGGCCAAACGCATTACTCGACGGAAATCATCGCCGACAACATGCAGATGCTTGGGAGCCGCGCGGGCGCGGGTGGCGCGGAACGCGTGTCCGCCGATACGCGCAGCGAGCCGGAGCCTTCAACCACGCCGGACGGCAAACCGGCCAAAGCTGGCAGCGATTTCAGCGACGATGACATTCCTTTTTAGAATCGCGGCGAATATCGCCGCTCCTACGCGGGATGGCTGCGCTGCTGATGGTTTCGTGGGAGCGGTGGTCTCCACCGCGATGGTTTTGGAATCGCGGCGAGTAGCGCCGCTCCCACAAGATGGCCGCTCCGGCGAGGGCGGCTGCGCTGCTGGTGGTTTCGTGGGAGCGGTGGTCTCCACCGCGAGGGTTTTGGAATCGCGGCGAATATCGCTGCGCCCGCAAGTTGGCCGCTCAGACGAGGGCGGCTGAGCTGCTGGTGATTTCGTGGGAGCGGTGGTCTCCACCGCGATGGTTTTGGAATCGCGGCGAATATCGCCGCTCCCACAAGATGGCCGACCCGATGACCGGTAAAGATTTGATCTGGGAGCATCTTTTCGCATGAGTACAGAACCGAAACAATCCGCTGAAACCGCCATGCGGAATCCCGACCCTTCGCAGGTGAAGCCCGCGGCTGATTCGCCGGCCTGGCCGGTGAGCTATCCGCCCGCCGATGAGATTGATCTTGTGGAT
>JBOIAZ010000049.1:0-6382 GCA_050739175.1 Gammaproteobacteria bacterium | reverse complement strand
CCAGATCGTGCTCATGGCGGTCATCGGTGCCGCCTGGCTCCTGATTACCCACCCGTCGGGGTCCGCGCTCATCACGCTGGCCGACCATGCGCGGCCGATCTGGCCTGCGCTCGTGTACCTGGGCGTGGTCGCCAGCGCGGGCATGCTGTTTCTGCAGGCGGTAGGGCAGCGCCATGTCGCGCCGGACAAAGCCGCGGTGATTTTCACCATGGAGCCGGTATTTGCCGCACTGTTTGCCTGGCTGTGGTTGCGCGAAACCCTGGGCGTGCGCGGACTCGTTGGCGGCGCGCTGGTGGTGGCCGCGGTGATCCTCGGCGAGTGGCGCTTCAAGTCCAAGCGGTTGGCACGCGGATGAGCGGTGCGCCAGACACAATCGCTCTTGGACGGCGTGGGCAATTTCCATGAGGAGCATCGAATGAGAGACCTGTTGAAAGATGCGGCGGCACGTGCTTTGGATTATCTCGACAAAGTGCAGAGCAGGAGCGTGGCGCCGCTCCCGCAGGCGGTGGCGGGACTTACGCGGTTGAATCAGCCGTTGCCGGAGCAGCCGAGCCGGCCGGAAGATGTATTGAAAATGCTGGATGAAACCTGCTCCGATGCCACCATGGCGATGGCGGGGCCGCGGTTCTTCGGTTTTGTCATTGGCGGTTCGTTGCCGGTGACGCTCGCCGCCAACTGGCTCGCGGGCGCCTGGGATCAGAACAGTGCTTATTACCAGGCGATGCCGGCAACCTGTTACGTCGAGCAGATCGCCTTGCGCTGGATACTCGAATTGTTCCATTTGCCGGCGGCCTGCGGCGGCGCGTTTGTGACGGGCGGCACTATGGCCAATTTCACCGCCTTGGCTGCGGCGCGGCATACCGTGCTGCGGCGTGCCGGTTGGGACGTGGAAGCCGATGGGCTGATTGGGGCTCCACCGGTGACTGTGGTGGCGAGCGCAGAAGCCCACCCGTCGGTGTCCAAATCGCTCGGATTGCTGGGGCTCGGTCGCAATCGGATCGTGAGAGTGCCGACCGATGCGCAGGGGAGGATGCGTGTGGACCGGCTGCCGCGGATTGCGGGGCCGACCATCGTGTGCACGCAGATCGGCAATGTGAACACCGGGGCGTTTGATCCGATAAATGCAATCGGCGAGGCCGCGCATCGCGCGGGGGCCTGGTTGCACGTGGATGGTGCCTTCGGCCTGTGGGCGGCAGCGGTTCCGGCCATGACTGGGCTAGTCACCGGCATTGCGCAAGCCGATTCCTGGGCCACGGACTTTCACAAGTGGCTGAACGTGCCGTTCGACAGCGGTCTGGCACTGGTCCGGGACGCCGAGGCCTTGCGCGCCGCCATGGCGATCACCGCCGAATATCTGCCGACCGGAAGCGCATTCCGCAATCCCGCCGATTTCGTGCCGGAACTCTCGCGTCGGGCGCGCGGCGTGGAAGTCTGGGCCGCGTTGCGCGCGCTGGGGCGCGCGGGTGTGATTGAATTGGTCGAGCGCAATTGTCGTCAGGCGTGGCGTTTTGCCGAAGGTCTGCGTGCCGCCGGACATGAGGTGCTCAACGATGTGGTGCTGAATCAGGTGCTGGTGTCCTTTGGCGATGCCGCCATGACCAACCGCGTGATCGCGGCGATCCAGAAGGACGGCACCTGCTGGTGTGGCGGCACCGTCTGGCAGGGTAAAACAGCCATGCGCATCAGTGTATGCTCGTGGGCCACGACTGACAAGGATGTGGAGATGTCATTGGAAGCTATGCTGCGCACTGCGAAACAGTGCGTAGCATGACCCTGCTGACTCCCTTGGCTATGCCAAAAATCATTGATCTCAGTCACAACGTCGAGCACGGTTTAATTACCTACAAGGGATTGCCGGCACCGGTGATCCGTGATTACCTGTCGCGGGAAGCATCAAAGAGCCATTACAGTGACGATATCAGCTTTCACATCGGCAAGATCGAAATGGTGGCCAACACCGGCACCTACGTGGACTCGCCGTTTCATCGTTACGCGCAGGGCAAGGATTTGTCCGAATTGCCGCTGACCTCACTTGCGCATCTTGAGGGCCTGGTAGTGCATGCGGCGGAGGGCTCGCGTGCCATCGGGCCGAGGGTGTTCAAGGGAGCGGATGTGCGGGGCAAGGCCGTGCTGGTGCACACTGGTTGGGCCAGACACTGGGGCACCGATCGGTATTTCGAAGGTCACCCGTTTCTGACGGAAGCGGCCGCGCAATTGCTCAATGAGCAAGGCGCAGCTCTTGTCGGCATCGATTCCCTGAACATTGACGATACGGCGGACAGCCGTCGCCCGGTGCATTCCATCTTGCTGGGCGCCGAGATTCCCGTCTGCGAGCATCTGTGCAATCTGGAAATGCTGCCCGATGAGGGTTTCAGGTTTCACGCCGTGCCGGTGAAAGTAAAGAAGTTTGGCACCTTCCCGGTACGTGCCTATGCGGTTATCTGATGTGATCTGTCAGCCTTCACCTCGTCCACAAACAACAAAGAGGTACGTATGAAATCTGAATGGATTTTCGTCCCGATGATGGCCTTGGTGGCCTGGACCTTCATCATCATGCTGCTCATGGCCTATAAGCGCTGGACTGCGGGTTTCGCCGGGCGCATCAAGCGCGGCGAATACAAAGTCGGTGAATCAACGGAGGCGCCGACGGATGTGCGCCTGCCGGGGCGCAACTTCGTTAATCTGTTCGAGATGCCGGTGCTGTTTTACGTGCTGTGTCTTGCTGCTTATATGACACACACCGTATCGGGAACACTGTTGGTTCTGGCCTGGATTTATCTGGCCCTGCGGATCGTGCATTCCCTGGTCCATGTCACCTACAACAAGATCATTCACCGGTTTTCCGTGTATGCCACCAGCAGCTTCCTGCTGCTGGCGATGTGGATCATTTTTGCAGTGAAACTGTATCGTCAGGTATGACCGAATCGGAGTTCAAGGATCATTTTTCCGGGCATGCGGCGGCCTATGCCGACGCGCGGCCGCGCTATCCGGTCGAACTTTTCCAGTGGCTGGCATCACTCACGCCGCAGCACGCTCTTGCCTGGGACTGCGGTGCCGGCAACGGTCAGGCTGCACTGGGGCTGGCGGAGCACTTCAATAAGGTAATCGCCACTGATCCCAGCCAGGAACAGATTACCCAGGCCTTTCCTCATGCGCGCGTGGAATACCGCGTGGCGGCAGCGGAGGCGCCGCAGTTGAACCCGCGATGCGTTGATCTGGTGACGGTCGCGCAAGCGCTGCATTGGTTTGACCGACCGAAGTTTTACGCGCAACTGGAGCGTGTGCTCAAGCCGGATGGGGCCATTGTCGCCTGGTGCTATGGCGAATGCAGCATCACACCGGCCATTGATGCCGCAGTCCGGGACTTTTATCACGGTACGGTGGGTCCATACTGGCCGCCGGAACGCCGACTGATTGATGACGCCTACCGCACGCTTGAGTTTCCGTTCCGGGAAATCACGCCGCCCGTGTTCAATATGCGGCAGCCGTGGGATCTGGCGCAGTTCCTTGCCTACCTGGATACCTGGTCCGCGGTGCAGCGATACATCAGGCAGAACGGTCATGACCCTGTGATGAAACTCGGCGACACCTTACGCCGCGTCTGGGGAGCGTCCGACAGCCAACGGACGGTCAATTGGCCCTTGCACGTGCGGGCGGGCCGGATCCATGCCTGAAGGGGCAATGCTCAAATAACAAGGGCGCGGTTTCCACCGCGCCCTTGTTTTCGTCGGCGCGTTGCGCGATCAACCGTCTTTCAGGCACTCACTCATGAAGTCCGTGCGTGCCTTGCCCTTCAACTGCTTGTCTTTTGCCTGGGCACTGCAAGCCTGCATTTTTTCCTGCGCGGGAGTCATCATGCCCTCGGCTTTTTTTTCCTCCGCTTTGGCTTTGGGATCCGCGTTTTTTGCGGCGCCGGTTGTGCTCTTGCCGTGCAGGCATTCGCGCATGCCGCGCTTGTACTCGTCGCCCTTCTTGCCCTTGTTTGCGTGGGCACAGTTCGCCATTTTTTCCTGCTGCGGCGTCGCGGTTTTGCCTTCCGAGGCGGATGCGCTGGAGCCGACCGCAAACGCGGCCAGGACCAGGACAATAAACAGGGGGATCATTAACTTCTTCATGGGATACTCCTTCCATAGATGATGATTTTTTCCAACAGCCTCTCTGCGGAAGCAGAGACGTGGGCATTCTAACGCAGTGGGGATGCCGGCAAGCAGTGATTACGTAAAACTATCCACCGGGCCGCGGTTCACGGGCGTTTGCCCAGGTTTTTCAGTGGAACACGCGCCAATACTTCCGGTTCCGGCTGGAGGGTGGCGTGGGTGATTGTGTAATGCTGCTGCAAATGCTCGCGGATGCGCCTCAGCACCTCCTGCCAGGCGTGCATGTCGTTAATCACGACGTGTGCCGACAGTGATACCTCGCGCGATGACAGTGACCACACGTGCAGGTCATGCACCGAGCGTACGCCGTCCACTCCGGCCATGCTGCGCCCGATCTCCGTCAGGTCCAGTCCGCGTGGCACGCCTTCTAGAAGGACGCGGCTCGCGTCACTCAGCAGCCGCAGGCTGGATATCAGAATCAGCACGGCGATGAACAGCGACAGCAGCGGGTCAATGTAGAGCCAGCCACTGAAAAAAATCACCACGCCGCTTATCAGCGCGGCCAGCGAACCCAGCAGATCGCCCATTACGTGCAGCAGACTGGCGCGCATGTTCAGGCTGCTCTCGCCGCGCCGTAGCACCAGATAGATGCCGAAATTGATCAGCAGCCCGATGGCTCCCACCAGCATGACCACGGGTGCGCGTACCGGCGGCGGTTGGCGCAGGCGCAGCACCGCTTCCGCCACAATCGCAGCCACGATCACCAGCATGAACAGGGTGTTGAACAGTGCGGCCATGACTTCGGCACGGCCCAGGCCGTAACTGTGGCGCGCCGAGGCCGGCTTGAGCGCAATCCAGGCGGCCACGGCCGCAACGCCGAACGCCAGGCCGTCGGTCACCATGTGCCCGGCGTCACCCAGCAACGCCAGGGAATTGGCCCAGACGCCCGCGATGACTTCAATTGCGGCGAAGCCGAAAGTCGGCAACAGGGCATACAGAAAGGCGCGCTGGCCGGCTGCCGTAGGCGGGCGGGCCGCGTGCGTGTGCACGTGCATGAATGGGTTCAGCGTTCGGTGGGCAGTCCGGCGGCGTTCCAGGCGCCGAACCCGCCGGCCAGGTTGACGACGTGCCTGAACCCGAGTTCCTGCATCGCCACGGTCGCGAGCGCCGAGCGTCCGCCGCCCTGGCACTGCATTACGATCTCGCGGTCGCGGTCCTGCAAGTCCGGATACTGATTTATTTTGAACTCCAGCACTCCGCGTGGAATGTTGACGGCACCGGGGATATGGCCGGCGGCGTATTCCTCGGGTTCACGCACGTCCACGATCAGGACTTTGCCGAGTTTCGGGGCGACATCCTGCGGTGCCACTTCACGGATCCGGCTTCGGGCCCGGGCCACCAAATCAGAGGCGCTGGTCATGTTGCTGCTCCCTATATCTGCCGCCGCGTTATGCGTGACGCGGCATGGTGCCGATAACCAAACTGATTTCGCCGGTCCGTACGGTCTTGGCCTCTCGCCCCGCATGCGGTCCATGTGAGTATCAAGCGGATCAGATTCGGCGAGGCGGCATGCGTTATCTGGGTAAACGCCGCAATCATATACCAATCGCCATTGGCGCATTTCTTTGTGGGAATTGCCGCTGCTGGGAGCCGGCGTGGCCAATTGCGAATTCATCGAATGACAGGCATGGCCGAGCACCAGGCAGCTCTTTTCTTGACCGCTATCGGACGCTCCGGGATAATCTGCATCTCCACGCGCCTGTAGCTCAGTTGGGCTCGACCGGCGCCTTGAATCGAACTGCCAGTGGCAGTTCGATCCGGTCGAGCGCGAGGCAGGAAGCCGAGCTGGGAGCCCTACAGGGACGTTCCGTGCAGGAAGGTTTATTGATTTCGCGCCTGTAGCTCAGTTGGATAGAGTACCTGGCTACGAACCAGGGGGTCGGGAGTTCGAATCTCTCCAGGCGCGCCAAATGAAATGCCCCCTTTGGGGGCATTTTTGTTTGTGCTGAGTGAGTAACCACCGTATCGGGGTACCGGTAATTATTCTCCTGAATTCCCGGGCGCACCCAACAATTCCCCGTTGATCACGCGGCCGTAATAGCTGTCGGTGTGGTGATATTTCACGCGCGTCGTTGCCACGCTGCCGGTGAAGCGCGGATCCTGCGGGCGCGGATGACTGACCACGAACGCCGCCACGTCCCAGGCTTGCTGATCTGAAAGCGTTCCGCCCGCGCCATAGGGCATGTTGGCTTTTATAAACGCGGCCGCGGTGCTGATGCGTTCCA
>JBOIAZ010000048.1:0-5498 GCA_050739175.1 Gammaproteobacteria bacterium | reverse complement strand
GTAACCGGTGCGCTTCCAGCCGTTCGTGCCTTCGCGTGTGCCGGCCGGCAGGCGCAGTGAGCCGCCTTCCGGCAGTCCGTGCACGTCCACGGGGATGTCATACAGCACCCAGTGCACCCAGGTCATCTTGGGCGCTGCCGGATTCGGCGCGTCCGGATCGTCCATGATGAACGCAAGACTTTTGGTGCCCGCGGGCGCCCCCGACCAAACGAGGGGCGGCGAGAGGTCGGCGCCGTCGCAGGTGTAGCGCGGGGGGATTGCGCCGTTGTCGGCATAGGCCGACGAGCTGAGCTGGAATTTCTGCGCCATGGGAGCCGCCTCCGATATCCAGGGCAAGGCTGCGCTCGTGAGCAACACGCCGGCCAGTTGGAGTCGCCAGCCGCGCGTCATGCCCACGGCTCGGCACTCGCCAGTCGCGCGCGCAACTCGTCGTCGCTGAACGCGGCGACTTCGTGCTCGGCCGAGAGATGATTGCCCGCCTGCAAGGGACTCTTATATACGTCGAAACTGCCGAGCCGCCAGAACAGCATCAGCATGTTTCCGTAGGAGGCGTCCATCACATCCGCCTGCCACTCCTGGCCTTTGCCGTCGCTGAAACTGCGCATGCCGCCAGTATAAACCCGCGACCCAGGGCGGGCCGGCGCTTATTTGCTGCGGCCGTACAGGCCGACCAAGTGTGCTTCGGCGATGGTGTTGAAGTGCAGATAGAAACCCACCATGGCGCCGGAAGCGCCGGCGTCGAGCGGCAGCGAGGCCACCTTGAGCGCGTACACCGTCACCTGATAGTGGTGCGGCGCATCGCCGGCCGGCGGGCAGGGGCCGCCGTAATTCGAGAAACCGAAATCGCTGCGCGCCTGTACCGCGCCGCGCGGCAACGTGTGCGCATGCGCATCGCCCGCGCCGGCCGGAAGACCGGTGACGTGCGCGGGGATATTGAACACCACCCAGTGCCACCAGCCGCTGCCGGTGGGCGCGTCCGGATCGTAGATGGTCACGGCAAAACTCTGGGTGCCGGCGGGCGCGCCCGACCAGTGCAAAGCCGGCGATTGGTCTCCGCCTGTGCAGCCGAAACTGTTGAACACCTGCGCCATGGAAATGGTGCCACCGTCCTTGATATCCGGGCTGGTCAGCGTAAACCCGCCGGCGGCCAGCGAAGCGACCGGCAATGCCAGCAACAGAAATGCCGGGAATACGCGCATGAATAAACGCATGTTGAACTCCTCAATCAAGTGTAATCAAGAATCCGTGTGGCGATCGCGTTCCAGCACTTTCATGCCGCGTAACACGATGAGCGCGAGGATGGTCACGCCCACAGCGGCAATCAATTGGCCCAGCGCAACCGCCAGACCGACGGCCGCCGAGGTCCAGATGGTCGCGGCCGTAGTCAGGCCGCCGACTTTGCTGTGCTCTCCGCTGCTGCGGAAAATGGTGCCGGCGCCGAGAAAGCTCACGCCGGTGACGATGGCCGCGGCCACGCGCAGCGGATCAATCACCACGGTGCTGCGCAACTTCAGATAATTTTCCGCCGCTGCGGCCACCGCCATGAACAGGCAGGCGGCGCCCGCCACCAGCGTGTGGGTGCGGAAGCCGGCCGGCTTGTTGGCCAGCTCGCGTTCGAAGCCGATGAGTCCGCCCAGGATCATGGCCAAGATCACCTGGCCGATGATGACGAGCTGTATGCGCCAGTCGGAATCAACGAGCATTGCCCGCGCTCCGCGGTCCGCGCAGCAGGCGTGCGGGCAAACGCAGGATTGCTCCCAGCAGATCGAACACCGCATCCACAGTGACGCCGACCAGCCTGAAGGGCAACAGGATCAGCCAGATGAAGGGATAAAGAATCAGCGCCAACAATGCCAGCGGCCAGCAGACCACCAGCAGGATCAGCCAGAGGATCAGGCCCAGGAACATGCGCATGACTCGTCTCAACGCCGCTGTGGCTATGCGGGCAAGCCTACCATCATTTCTGCCTGCATAGCGGCGCGCCACGGACTCGGGCGGGAAACGCCCGGGCCGGCGTTGGCATCCGCTGCCCGCGGGATTATCATCCCGCCTCCCGATTGCGAGGTGCCCGGTGGACAGCAGACAGGCGGCGCGCGAGCGCCTGAGCGCGGCGCGCAAATCGCTGCTCGAACTGAGCCACCGCATCCACGCGCATCCGGAACTCGGCTTCGAGGAAGAGCAAGCCTGCGGCTGGCTGGCGGAGATGCTGGACCAGGCGGGCTTTGCGGTAAAGACCGGCGTCTGCGAATTGCCCACGGCGTTTTCCGCCACCTACGGCCATGGGCCGCTCAACATCGGCATCATGGCCGAGTACGACAGCCTGCCGGGGGTCGGCCACGCCTGCGGGCACAACCTGATCGCCGCCATGGCGGTGGGCGCGGCGCTGGCCGCGGCCAAGGCAGCCGACGACGCCGGGCTGACGATCACGGTGCTCGGCACGCCCGCCGAGGAAGTCGGAAATGCCGGCGGCAAAGTATTGATGCTGGAGCGCGGCGCGTTCCAGGGCCTGCACGCCGCCATGATGGTGCATCCCGCGCCCATGGACATGCTGCAGCCAAAGATCATCGCCGCCTCCATGTTCGACGTGCATTACACCGGCAAGGAAGCGCACGCCTCGGCGTTTCCGGAATTGGGCATCAACGCGGCCGACGCGCTCACCATCGCACAGACCTCCATCGGTCTGCTGCGCCAGCACATCCGCCAGACCGATCGCATCCACGGCATCTGCACCCACGGCGGCGACGCGCCCAACATCGTGCCGGCGCACACCTCCGCGCGCTACATCGTCCGCGGCGAAACCGTGCAGGCCATGGAAGAACTGCGCGTGAAGGTGCGCCGCTGCTTCGAGGCCGGGGCGCTCGCCACCGGCTCGAAACTGGAAATCAAGGGCGGCGACAAGCCCTACACCGAAATGCACCATGACTCGGAACTGGCCGGGATTTACCGCCGCAATGCCGAATCGCTGGGACGGAGTTTTGACATTCCCGCCAGGGCGCGTGCATTTATAACGCCCGAGACCGCGGCGCGCTTCAGCGCGTCCACCGACATGGGCAACGTGTCGCTGGCGCTGCCTTCGATCCACCCCATGATCGGCATAGATTCCTTGCCGGCCGTGAACCACCAGCCGGAATTCACCGCGCATTGCGTGAGTCCGGCCGCAGACCAGGCGCTCTGGGACGGCGCGCTGGCCATGGCCTGGACCATGCTGGACATGGGCACGGACGCGGGCCCGCGCAAGCGTCTGCTGGCGCGGCATTAAGCCGGCCGCGTGATTGCTGCTAATATTCAGCCGTTGCTTACATTCGGATTCGGACAGCAGCATGCAGGAAATCATCTTCATGGTAGATGAAGCGCCGGAAGGCGGCTACCAGGCGCGCGCGTTGGGTGAAGCCATATTTGCGCAAGCCGACGATCTTGAGACCTTGCACGCGCAAGTACGCGATGCCGTGGCCTGCCATTTCGATCCCGGCAAAGCACCCAAGGTAATTCGTCTGCATTTCGTCAGAGAAGAACTTATCGCGCTATGAAGCTCCCGCGTGACCTGAGCGGGATGGATCTGGCCAGAGCGCTAGGGCAATTCGGTTACGAAATAACCCGGCAAACAGGCAGCCATATTCGTTTGAGCCGCACACCTGGAACTGGCCATCATCTGACCATCCCTGCCCACCACACGCTCAAGATCGGAACCTTGTCGGCGATTCTGACGGAAGTCGCGGCGAACCTGGAGACTACGAAAGCCGAGCTTGTGAAGCGTTTGTTTGATGACTGATGTACGGCATCGCCCCAAAGACTGCCCCAACTTTGAACCCCGGGTAGGCTTTGCTATCCACCCTGAGTTCCCGTCAAGAAAGCTTCAACTCCATGCCTTCAAGACAGAGGTGATAAACATGAAGAAGTATCTCAGCCCCGCATTGCTGTTGTTGCTGGCGGTTTACGCCGGCGTCGCCGTGGCGGCCGAGGCGCCACCGGCCAAGGGACCGGCGGCCAGCACCGCCACCCCGCCCAAGGAGGAAAAATCCGTCACCCAAGCCAGCGTCACGGTCGAGGGCCAGCGCGTGGATTACGACGCCACCGCCGGAACCATCATCCTCAAGAACAGCGACGGCACACCCACCGGCAGCATGTTCTATATCGCCTATACCAAGCGCGGCGCCAATCCCGCCAACCGGCCCGTGACTTTCTTCTATAACGGCGGACCCGGTTCCTCCACGGTGTGGCTGCACATGGGCGCCTTCGGTCCGCAACGCGTGGTCACAGCGGACCACACGCACACGCCGGCCGCACCCTATGGTTTGGTGAATAACGACTACAGCCTGCTGGACGTCACCGACGAAGTCTTCATTGACGCCATGGGCACCGGCTACAGCCGCATCATCGGCAAGGACGAAGGCGGCGCGGGCGAGCCCAAGGATTTTTACGGCGTGGACGCCGATGTGGCTTCGTTCGCGCAGTTCATCAGCCGCTATCTGAGTGAAAACGGCCGCTGGAATTCACCCAAGTACCTGTTCGGCGAGAGCTACGGCACTCCGCGTTCCGCAGCGCTGGTGAACTACATCTCACAGCGCGACGACGTGGACATGAACGGCGTAATCCTGCTGTCTTCAATCCTGGATTTCCGTACCGCGAGCTTCAACGCCGGCAACGATCTGCCGTTCGAGCTGTTCCTGCCGAGCTATACGGCGGTCGCCTGGTATCACCACAAACTCCCCAACCAGCCGGCGGAGCTGCAGCCGCTGCTGCTGCAGGTGCAGCAGTTCGCGCTCGGTGATTACGCACACGCGCTGGACGCGGGCAACACGCTCACCGACAGCCAGTTCAACGCCATCGCGGAAAAACTGCATGACTACACCGGCCTGAGCACCGCGTACATCGAGAAGGCCAACCTGCGCGTCAGCGCCAGCCAGTTCGAGCACGAACTGTTGAACGACGATGACACCACCGTCGGCCGGCTGGATGCGCGCTTCACCGGCCCCACCATGGACCCGCTGAGCGAGGTGGCCTACTACGATCCGCAGTCCGCGGCCATCAGCTCCGCCTATGTGTCGGCCTTCAACCACTACGTGCACAACACGCTCAAGTTCGGCCGCGACAAGCACTACCTGCCCGAAGCCTTCCACAAGTGGGACTGGACGCACAAAAATCCGACTACCGGACAGGCTTGGCCGGGCACCTTGAACACCGCGGTGGATCTCGCCGAGGCCATGAAATACAACCCCGACTTGCAGGTGCTGGTGAACAGCGGCTATTTCGATCTCGCGACGCCCTACTTCGCCACCGATTACACCATGGACCATCTGCCACTGCCCAAGAATCTGCAGTCGCACATCCGCATGGAGTACTACGACTCGGGTCATATGGTGTACGTACACGTGCCGGCGCTCAAGAAACTGCACGACAACACCGCGGCCTTCATCCAGGCCACCGATAACGTGAAGTAATTCCGCCTCGCAATGTGTGCATTGCAACAGGGCTCTGCGGAGCCCTGTTTTTTTGCGTGC
>JBOIAZ010000047.1:0-26696 GCA_050739175.1 Gammaproteobacteria bacterium | reverse complement strand
CCGTCTCCGGAATCTCCTGTGGCAGGGCATTCAGCAGTCCCCGAGTCTCCGCTGTTTGGTGTTCACCCGCTGCGATCGCCGGTGCATCCTTGGGAAGGGCTTCACGAATTGATATCGTCATTGGTGGTCAATTCTGTGGCTCACGTCGCGGTTAACGCTCCCTGTGGATCTTTCGCATTCTTCCTCATAATAAAAATGCTTTAAGCCCAGCTGTTTGCATTTTTGGGAAAGCCCGGCCGCTGCACACGCACCACGCAGAATCGTTGCCCGGTCGGGGCCTGCATGACCACCCATCGCTCCAAACGGTTGACCACGCTTGCGCCTAATTTTTCCAAACGCAGTACCTCAGCTGGGATGTCATCAGTTTCAATGTCAATGTGAACCCTGCTCTCATGGCTGACGCGCTGGATTTGTACGATCGGTTCGTCGGGCGGCGTCTCCAACATACGGTAGTTGCCCCGTGTACCTGGATGATCAGGGTCTAGCGCGCGGCCCAATGCCTCAGCCCAAAAGCCGGCGGCCTGATCAACATCAGGTGCGTTGCAGTCAATCAGCAGGGCGCAGAGTCTTGAATGATGCATTACCACTTATTCCTAGTTCAAAAATCGCGCGCTTTTTAGCAGCTCCTTCAGAGCTTTGCGATCAAAGCAAGTACTTTTCGATATCGAGTGCGCCGTGGAATACACCCAGAATGTCTATATTGGACGAACCATGCAAAAGGTATGCAATCCGATAATGCCCATAGAGCAAAATTCTGATATCGCCCTCGCTTTCGTTTCGATATTTGTAGCCGATCTCGGGGAAACGCCGTAGTAACTGGGCTTTCTCATAGATTCCGATAATGACTTCCCGGGCTGCACCTGGATTATCAGCTGCGATGTAATCATGGATGTCCAGAAGCCAGCGTTGGGCCTCTTCAGTCCATCTTATTTCTGCCACGCGCGAATCCGTCGCCCCATGTCCTCATTGGAAATGACGCGTCCGTTGCGAGTGTCAGCAATGCCCCTGTCTACCATTTTTTCGAAAGCCAGCTCGCGCATGATTTCTTCATAAGTCGCATCTTCGGGTTGTGACCGGATTACTTCAGACATTTTATCTTTAGTGATCGACATATGATTCTCCCGTTAATCCGCTCAGGCCAGGAAATCAGAGATATTAATCGCGTCTGAAAGCGCGACATGCAGCGATTCCAGCAGCTCCTCACGAGTCGCTTCCTGGCAGTTCACACCGGGGGCTTCTTCCACCCAGCCGATCCACCATGCGCCATCCTGTTTAATGACCGCCGTATATGCAGGAGACATTACGTTCACCTTCTGTGTTTCCATGTCTATTCCCTTAGATCAAATTGATAAGACAGAACAAAGTACTCTTTTTCAGAGTGGTTATCCAGCCAGTCCGTTACTCGCGCCGGTAGAGTTCGCCGCCCTGCTGCAAAAATTCCTTGGATTTCTCTTCCATACCTTTCTTGGCGTATTCCCGCACATCCTGGGTAATCTTCATGGAGCAGAAATGTGGGCCGCACATGGAACAGAAGTGTGCGGTCTTGGCGGCGTCCTTCGGCAGGGTCTCGTCGTGGAATTCCCGCGCCTTGTCCGGATCCAGCCCCAGGTTGAACTGGTCTTCCCAGCGGAATTCGAAGCGCGCTTTCGATAAGGCATTATCCCGCAACTGCGCGCCCGGATGGCCTTTGGCCAAGTCCGCGGCATGCGCCGCGATCTTGTAGGTGATGATGCCATCGCGCACGTCGTCCTTGTCCGGCAATCCCAGGTGCTCCTTGGGCGTGACGTAGCAGAGCATCGCCGTACCATACCAGCCGATCTGGGCGGCGCCGATGGCGCTGGTGATGTGGTCGTAACCGGGAGCGATATCCGTGGTGAGCGGTCCCAGCGTGTAGAACGGCGCTTCGAAACATTCCGCTAATTCCCTGTCCATGTTCTCTTTTATTAGCTGCATGGGCACGTGGCCTGGGCCTTCAATCATCACTTGGCAGTCGTGCCGCCACGCGATTTGCGTCAGTTCGCCCAATGTTCTCAGCTCCGCGAATTGGGCTTCGTCGTTGGCGTCCGCGATGCACCCCGGCCGCAGCCCGTCGCCCAGCGAGAACGACACATCGTAGGCGCGCATGATGTCGCAGATGTCCTCAAAGTGCTCGTACAGGAACGATTCCTGGTGATGCGCGAGGCACCACTTGGCCATGATGGAGCCGCCGCGTGACACGATGCCGGTGACGCGCTGCGCGGTGAGCGGCACGAACGGCAGACGCACGCCGGCGTGGATGGTGAAGTAATCCACGCCCTGCTCGGCCTGCTCGATGAGCGTGTCGCGGAACATTTCCCAGGTCAGTTCCTCGGCTTTGCCGTCCACCTTCTCCAACGCCTGGTAGATGGGCACGGTGCCGATGGGCATGGGCGCGTTGCGGATGATCCATTCACGGGTCTCGTGGATGTTCTTGCCGGTGGACAGGTCCATGAGCGTGTCGCCGCCCCAGCGCGCCGACCACACCATCTTTTCCACTTCCTCGGCAACCGAGGAAGTCACGGCGGAATTGCCGATGTTGGTGTTGATCTTCACCAGGAAGTTGCGCCCGATGATCATGGGTTCGAGTTCCGGATGGTTGATGTTGGCGGGAATGATGGCGCGGCCGCGTGCTACCTCGGTGCGCACAAATTCTGCCGTGATTTCATCGGGAATGGCCGCCCCAAAATGCTGACCTGGATGTTGTTTCAACAACTGCACATAGCGTGGATCGGCGCACAGTTCATCGAGCCTCAGGTTCTCGCGGAGCGCCACATATTCCATCTCGGGCGTAATCATGCCCCGCCGCGCATAGTGCATCTGGGTGAGGTTGGCACCGCTCTTGGCGCGGCACGGCTTGGGCGGAACGGGAAAGCGGACGTCGGCGAGTTTGGGATCGCGGTTGCGACGTCGCGTGTATTCGGAGGTGAAATCGCCCAGCCGCTCGGCATCGTGGCGTTCGGCAATCCACGCGGCGCGCAGCGGCGGCAGCCCGGCAAGCAGGTCAATGTGCGCCGCCGGATCCGTGTAGGGCCCGGAAGTGTCATACAAGGGAATGGGCGGATTGGCCTCGGCGCCGTGCAGCGCCGGCGTATCGGACTGACTCACTTCGCGCATGCCGATTTTCAGATCGGAACGCGAGCCCGATACAAAGATCTTGCGGGACTTGGGATAAGGCCGCGTGGCTTCACTGGAAAGCTGCGCGGTGCGACGGATGAATTCTTCGGGTACGGCGCTCATGCTTGGTCCTCGCGGGCCGGCGCGGCATGAATGCGCGACGTGGAAGCGCCGGAGCATTCCCTGCGCCGGTACTAACCGGGTTCAGGTTCCAAGGGTTCAAATCACCGCGGCATCGCCGGATGGTTCAATCTCAGCCCTCGATGGGGCACCCCCAGCTCGACGCGTGCAACTATAGCAGAAAGCGCCGCATGCGGCGGCGCTTCCCCACGAACCTGAAGTTGGGCTGCAAGAGTTACAGCGAAGCCGAGGCCAAAGCGTCGCGTGCCGGTTTGTAATCCGGATCGAGATTGAGCGCCGCGACATATTGGGCCTTTTCATTGGCCTTGTCGCCGGCGACCGCGTAGAGCATGCCGAGTTGGTAATGCGCCTGCTTGTAGGTGGGTGTACCGGGCAACCAGTCGTGCGGCATGGTCAGGAATTTCTGCAAATCCTGAATGCCTTGCTGTACGCCGATCTTGCCGAGCGCCGCGGCCTGCCCCACACCGTAATAGTTGGAGCTGTTGGCGGGGTTCCTGTGGATGCCGTCCTCGAACGCCGCAATCGCATCCGCGTAACGATTCTGCTTCACCAGAAACTGTCCCAGCCAGTAATCCCCGTCGCCGGTTTTGTCGAGCTTGGCGGCGGTACGCAGGTACGCTTCGGCCCGCGCCTGGTTCTTGTCGTGTTCCGCCCAGGCGGCGCGCACTGCGGCGGCCTGTACGGGATCTATCTTGTCGAGCGCGGTCAGTTGGTCGTCTGCTTTCTGAAAACTGCCGCCGGCGATGCCCGGCGCCAGGATGTAATACTTGGCAAGGCCGGCGCGCGCACGCGCGTCCTGCGGATCAAGCTGCACGGCCTGCTGAAATGCATCACGGACCTTGTAGGCGACGCCAAGCTGGCTGAAGATGCTGACATCGTGCACGTACTGGCCGTATGCGACACCCAGCAGCATGTGGTAGAGCGCGTCTGCGGGCGCCATGGCAGTGGCCTTCTGCGCCCAGTCCACACCCGCTTTATTCTGATCCTGCGCGAGGCTGAGCAAGGCCATACCGGCGGCGGCATCGGCGTCGCGAGGATTCTGTTGCAGCGTGGATTCAAAATACGCGCGTGCGCCCGTGTAGTTTTCCATCCCCAGCATCTGCATGCCCGGACCGTTCAGCACGGCTGCATGCGCACCCAGACTGAAGAACAGCATCACGCTCGCCACCACCGCTATCAGCTTCGCTCTCATCAATTTGCTCTCCGTCACCAAATCTTGACACCCGCTGCACTGCACACTTTGCGTGGCCCGCAATTCACCACAAACCAACGCGCACACGCTGGCCATACACCTCTCCGGCCCTGCACTCAGGGTTTCAGAGGCGCCTCCGCTAAATCCAGGGATTCTTGTTCTTGAAGGGGTAAATCCTAGGCGCAGACATTATACATAGGATGCCGCTGAAATTCACGCGGCTGGGTCTCATCAGACCGACGGTGGAAACCCGGCGACTGCCGGGACCCGTATCCTGGTCTGCAAAGCATTTCGGAGCCTGCCATCAGAACAAATTTTTCTTCGTGTACCAATCAAAAGGTCGCCGGAACTGCGGATTTTCACGGCGTCGCCCCGTTTCCTTTCCGGTACGCAAGCAGCACCCGGAAAATCCCGGGTTGTGCGTCCGGGGCTTTGCGCACCCTGTGAAATTTCCCTCACCCTCACAGTTCCTCTCCCATCAGGGCCATGGGGCGCACAAGAGTCAGGTTTCCCGCAAGGCTTGCGCCACCGGCAAGCGCGCCGCACGGATTGCGGGAAACAGACTGCCGATAAAACCCATGACGAGCGCGAGAACCAGCGCGGTGACAATCAACTCCGGGGTCACAGCAAAACTGAACGCCATCATGGCGCCGTTGGTATTGGTGCTCGCCTGATAACCGTTGAACACCAGATAGGCGATGACCGCGGCAACCACGCCGCCCACCAGTCCCAGCACGATGCCCTCAAGAATCACGGTGAACAGAATCGGCAGGCGCGCGAAACCCAGCGCCCGCAGCGTGGCAATGTCCTGCATGCGGCTCGCGACATTCGCATACATGATGTTGAGCGCGCCGAATATCGCGCCGATGGCCATGAGCAGCGTCACCAGCCCGCCGATCAGCGCCAGCGGTCCGTCCAGGCCATTGGCGTTCTGCTGCCAGCTCACGTCCTCGCGCGTGGTGGTGACGTTCAACTGCGGATTGCTTTCCACCCACTTCTTGAACGCCGGAAAGGCGTCCGGCGAGGTCAGGCGCACGTAGGTAATAGTGTAACTGTTGGTAGCGTTGTAGGCCGCCTGCAACTGGTTTATGTCAGTCCAGATTTCCGATTCGCGGATGCCGCCGCCCTTTTCGAAAACCCCCACCACCTTCCAGTGATGATGGTTCCAGTCAAAGGTATCGCCGATGGCCAGGCCGGGGAACAGGCGCTCCGCCTGGCGACCGACGATGATCTCATCCACGCCGGTCTTGAACATGCGGCCCTTGATGATATGGAAATCCGTCCACACGCCCGTGATGTTGGGCGGCACGCCGCGCATGTTGACGCTGCCGAGCGTGCCGCTGCTGCGCAGGGTGATCTGGGCGGTAGCGGCAAACACGCCCGCGACCAGCGGGCCGCCGGGGCCATGGGCCACGCCCGGCGCCTGGCCGATGACGCTCAGCGAGTTGTTGTTGAGCGGAGTGTTGTTGCCGTTGACATAGGCCACGTCCGGCGAGCCGCTATTGAGCATCACACTGGCGAACCCCTGACGGATGGACAACACCGCCACGAACACCAGCACCACTGCGAAAAACCCCGCCACCGCCACGACCGACGGCTTGAGCCGCCCGCCAAGGCTGTGAAAATTCCAGACGCTGACCGCCGTCGTTTGCCGAATTACCTGTGCCATGTCACGCCCTCCTCAAGGCATCGGCCACCTGCAAGCGCGTGATCCGCTGCATCGGCACCAGCGCCGCCACAATCCCGAACACCACACTCAGGGCAATGCCCACACCAACGGCATTCCAGGTCATGCCGAAGGTCTGCAACACATTCCCCACGCTGGAATACAACGCACGCGTGACCAGCCAACCGAGAAACAGCCCCGCGATGCCACCGGAAATGATCAAAAACAGCGATTCCTGGAATACCAGCAAGACGATCCAGGAGCGTTTGAATCCCAGCGCCCGAAACATGGCGAATTCCGAGGTGCGTTCGCGCACCGACTGGGCGAGCGTGTTGCCGACAATCAACAGCAGGCTGAAGAACACCGCAATGCCAACCCAGACCACCATGGCGGTAATGTTACCGAACTGACGGATGAAACTGACCGCTTCCTGCACTTCCGATTGCGTCAGGGTCTGGGGCGAGGCATCGGCAAACAGCGCGTCTATGGCGTTGGATATGCGCGTGGCGTTGCGCGGATCGTCGATGCGCTCGACGTACTGGAACACCGTGTTCTGCGCCTGCTGATTCGCCACGCCCTCGTTGAAATACTGGTAATGACCGATGAAGAAACTCTGATAGGCCGTCGGCAGATCGGCGTGATAAATCCCGCGCAGATGGAAGTACCAGGTGGTCGTGGCGTCTTTCTGCGGGACTTTTGACTGGATGGGAATGGTATCGCCCACTTTCCAGCCCATGCGCTTCGCGAGATCCGGCCCGACGATCACTCCTTGGCGATCGGCCTGCCAGGCCTGCAACTCTCCGGGCGGCAGCTTGGCTTCCGCGTACACCTGAAATATCGTGGGCGAAAAGGCCAGCACCTGAAAGGCGTTCTTGGGATCCTTGAAATAACCGTTGAAGCCGGTCAGGTAAGTCACCGCGGTCACGCCGGGAACCGTGACGATCTTGTTGTAATAGCTTAACGGCAGCGGGCCCTGGGCTTTGTTGTTGGTATCCAGCCGTTCCGCTACCGAGACGGTCAACTGGCCCATCATGCCATAGCGTACCGCGGTGAGAATCCCGAACAACACGAAGGCCACCACCACCGACAACCAGGTGAAAATCGCACGTGCCTTGCGGCGCTTGAGCGCGCTCCAGATGAGAGTCGGCATGTTCATGCTTCAGGTTCCTGAGCCAGCACGCCCTTGTTCATGAACAGCGTGCGCTGGGCGCGGGCCGCGGCGTGCGGATCGTGCGTGACCATGATGATGGTCTTGCCGTGCTCGGTATTCAGCAGTTGCAGCAATTCCAGGATTTCGTCGCCGGCCTTGCGGTCGAGGTCGCCGGTAGGCTCGTCGCACAGCAAGAGCGTCGGATCGGTGACTATGGCGCGCGCGATGCCGACGCGCTGTTCCTGCCCGCCGGAGAGCTCCGAGGGCTTGTGCTTGGCGCGGTCCTCGAGGCCCACGAGCGTGAGCGCCGCCTTGGCGCGCTTCTTGCGCTCGCCACTGCCCAGATGCGTGAGCATCAGCGGCAGGGCCACGTTCTGCTCGGCATTCAGCACCGGCAGCAGGTGATAAAGCTGGAACACGAAGCCCACGTGACGCGCGCGCCAGGCGGACAGCGCGCCGTCGCTCAGCTTGCCGATGTCCTGGCCGTCCACGATGACTTCGCCGGAAGTCGGCCGGTCCAGGCCGCCCAGCAAGTTCATGAGCGTGGTCTTGCCCGAACCAGACGGCCCCATGAGCGCCAGGAAATCGCCGCGCGGCACCTCAAGATCCAGGCGCTTCAGCACCTCGACGGTTTCGGAACCACGTTTGTAGAGCTTGGTGACGCCGCGCAGGCTCACCACCGCTTCGAATCCTGCTTTTTTGCCAGCAACCACTGCGTTCATAGCGTTCTCCTGAAAACTTCACGTAAAGGTTCGAACTTCAAAAGCACGCACACCCATGTCTGCTCAGGATGGAGTTGTGCCTGCTGCAAAAACTGCCGGGTGGATTGCAGCGTCCGCGTCAACTGCGGCAGCGGCAGACAGTACCACGTGATTGCGGCGGCCAGAGTCAGCACCATGCCGTGTCGCGCTCCCGTGCTCATGGCGTTTCACTGCGAGGCCACACGCACGGCCTCGCCGTCGTGCAATGTGGACGGTGAAGCCGTCACCAGGGTTTCCCCGCCGTTCAGGCCGGAAACCACGGTCACCTGGCCGCTGGCGCCGGGCAGGGTTTTCACGCTCTGTTGCTTCACCTTGCCGTTTACCACCAGATACACGTATTGACCGGCGCCGCTGCCGTGCACCGCGCCCTGCGGAATGGAAATCGTGGCACTCTGCACCTGGGCCTTGGTGTTGGGCTCGGCATAGAACCACACCTGCACGCCCATCTGCGGCAGAATGTGCGAGTCGAGTTTGTCGAAGGCGATGCGCACCTTGACCGTGGCCTTTTCCTTGTTGGCGGTCGGCACCACGCTGATGACGTGCGCCGGAATGTGCCAGCTGGGATAGGCATCGAGCACCGCATCCACGCGCATGTTGTTGTGCACGCGCTGGATGTAAGCCTCATTCACGTCCACGTCAATCTCGAGGGACTTCATGTCCACCAGCGTGCAGATGCCGGTCTGGGTGAAGCCGCCGACGGCGGCGGGCGAAATCATCTCGCCGGGATGCGCGTACTTCTCGGTCACCACGCCGCTAAACGGCGCGCGAATCACAGTGTAGCTCAGACCAATCTGGGCCGCCTGCAGGTTGTCCTGATCCACCTTGACCTGACCTTCGGCGTGCGCAAGCGCCGCCTTGTCCATGTCCACGGCCGCCTGGGCATTGTCCAGATCCGCCTGGCTCATGAGGTGTTGCTTGGCCAGCGCCTTGGTGCGCGTGAGATTCTGCCGGTCTCTCAGCAACTGCGCCCGGTTCTGGGCCACCAGCGCCTGATCCGCGCGCAACAGGCTTTGGGCCGCCGCCAATGCGGCGCGCATACCGCGGTCATCGAGTCGCGCCAGCACTTCGCCCTGCTGCACGCGCATGCCTTCCTGCGCGTACACCGCGATAATCATGCCCGTGATCTGCGAGGACACGGTGGCCTGCTGCTCGGCCACCACGTAGCCGGAAGCATTCAGAATGCTGCCGGCATTGGAATCGCCGCCCTGCAGCGCCACCGTCTGGGCCTGCACCTCCACCGTACGTGGATAGAAGATCCACCAGCCGGCCACGATCAGCAACGCGACGAGCACGGCGATGATGCCGCCCAGCCACCATCCACGGCCGCCACGACCGGCCGCCGGTTGCGCGTCGCGATCAATTTTCAGGGCGTTGAGTGCGTCTTTCTTGTCCAAGCCACGGACCTCGCATGCAGATGACGCTCACTCTAGATGGCCACTGCAGGTCCTGCCATCGAATTGTGACGAGAGGTGGCCGGCGTGGGACGAAGCGCGGGCGGGACGAGGCCGATGGCGCCGCGGCGGAGCGCCCACGGCGGCGGTCAGATGGCACCCAGAACCACGCGCACTTTGTCGCGGTAGGAGCGGCTGAGGGTGAGTTTGCTGCCGTCGCGCAGGAGCACCACGCGGTCGCCGTTGAACAACGGTTGAATCTCGCGGATGGCCTCGATGCGCACCATGGTGGAGCGATGAATGCGCACGAATTTCGCTGGGTCGAACTGAGCCTCGAGTTGATTCATGGTTTCGCGCACCACGTGGGTATCCTTACCGGCGTGCAGACACACATAGTTGCCGGCGGTCTCCAGCCAGTCCACGCTTTCGGCGTTCACGAACACCGTGCGGCCCACGGATTTGACCGCGATGCGGCTCAAAAAGGCCGGGGCCGGCGTGGTTTCGGCCGATGGTGCGGGCGCCGGCGCGTCCTGGGGTTGCAGGTGTTGGTCGGCAAGATCTGCACGCACGCGCTTCAACACCTGTGCCAGGCGCTCGTGATCGAAGGGTTTGAGCAGAAAATCCACGGCATGTGCCGCAAACGCCGGCACCGCAAATTCGTCGAACGCGGTCACGAACACCACCGCCGGACGCCGCAGCGCGGGAATCTTCTCCAGCAGGGCCAGACCGGTCATGCCCGGCATCTGCACGTCCAGCAGCAGCAGATCCGGCGCGAGCGCGTCAATGGCCGCGAGCGTCTGCTCGCCGTCGGCGCACTCACCCACAATCTCCACGTCCGCGACCTCGGCGAGATAGCGGCGGGTGCGCTCGCGCGACAGCGGCATGTCATCAACGATCAGCGTGCGGATCTTCATCGAAGGCATAGGCCTCGTGGAAAGGAATGTAAAGGCGCGCGGTCAGGCCCTCGCCCGGCTTGCTTTGCAATTCCAGGCCGGCCAGTTCTCCATAAAGATAGCTCAGGCGCGCGCGTGTGTTGCCGATGCCGATGCCCTCGCGCCCGCCGCGCGGCGCAGCGATCACCAGGCCCCATCCATTGTCCTCGATTTCGATCACCAGGCGTTCGTCCTCGCGCTGCGCGCGCAACCGGATACTGCCGCCGCTGCTGCTGCGGCCGATGCCGTGAGTCACGGCATTTTCCACCAGCGGCTGCAGGATCATGCCCGGCACGCGCGCGTTCAATGCGCTGTCGGCCACATCGAACTGGATCTGCAGCCGCCCGCGCTGCAGGGTTTGCTGGATATCGAGATAGCGGCGCAGGAAATCCAGTTCGTCGCGCAAGGCGATTTCCTGCTGATGGCTGTCATCCAGCGATTTGCGCAACAGCCCGCTCAACTGGGTAATGGTGCGATCGGCGGCTTCGGGATCCGTATAGCCAAGTTCGGAAATCGCATTCAACGTATTGAACAGGAAATGCGGATTGAGCTGGGTGCGCAGGCGGCGCAGCTCGGCGCTCACCAGTTGCGCCTTGAGGCGCGTGTACCGGCGCCATGACCATCCGATCTGGCACACGCACCAGAGCGCGGCGTACAGAGCCAGGCCTCGCGGCCAGCCGCCGGCCAGCGCCGCAGACAGACCCGGCATCTGCAGCACGTCCGCGAGTCCCAGCACCGGCCAGCTCCACCAGCGGACCAAAAGCAGCAGTACCAGTATCAGCACCACGCCGAAGGCCAGATGGCTTGCGAGCCAAGCGACCGCATGCAACCGGCGGCGGTTCAGCCAGGCGCTGAACACCAGCAGCACAAACGCACACGAAGCCCAACCCAGACTGGCCACAAACGCGGCGCCCAGCGCCGTGTCCACATACGGCGTCTCTCCGACCGCCGCGCTCTGCAGGTAAAACCCCGGCGCGCACAACAGCGACAGCACGATCCAGCCGACGACGACATACGCCACGTAGCGCATCCTGGGACCCCTGCCGTCAGTGGACACTCGCGCCTCGCTTTATCCGGCCGCCATGGAACCTGGCAATTGTCACACGATTGCATCGTCAAGGATGCCTGCCGCTGCACCCGAAACCCGCGGCTCGCCCCATGCCGGCCACACTTCATCACAATCCGGTAGCGATTGCCGCGTCCGTCCACTAGAGTTGCCCGCAGGCTCGGCAGGCGTGGGTACATATTCGGACATGCGGCCGCGCCTTGCCAAGCCTGGCCGAAGTCCTTACGCTTGACGGCCCTTTTCGGCTTATTTTTCGCGGGAAACCTCATGGATACTGAACTCGCGCGCGCGCAAATGGTCAAGCAGCAGGTACGCGCCTGGGACGTGCTGGACCCGCGGGTGCTCGACCTGCTGAACGTGTTGCCGCGCGACCAATTCGTGCCGCCGGCCTACCGCAAGCTGGCGTACGCAGACACGCAGATACCCCTGGCGCACGGCGAGGTGATGATGGCGCCCAAGGTGGAAGGCCGCCTGTTGCAGGCGCTGGATCCGCAAGCCAATGAAAGCGTGCTCGAGATCGGCACCGGCAGCGGTTTCGTGACGGCGTGTCTGGCCAGACTGGCGGGCGAGGTCCTGAGCCTGGACATTCATGCGGACTTCACTGGCGGGGCCGGCCGGCTGCTTGCGGATCTCGGCATCCGCAATGCGGCGCTGGAGAACCGTGACGGCACGCGACTGGACGGCATGACCCGGCGTTTCGACCTGATCGCAGTCACCGGCTCACTGCCGGCCTACGACGCACGCTACGCCGAGCGCCTGAATGTGGGCGGCCGGCTCTTCGTCATCGCGGGCCAGCCGCCGATCATGGAAGCGTTGTTGATCACGCGGGTTACGGAAACCGCCTGGGCGCGTGAAAGCCTGTTCGAGACCTCACTGCCGCCGTTGGTAAATGCGCCGGTGCCCGCGGGTTTCCGCTTCTGAGGACGTGTACATGCCGGTGCGTTCGTTGACCCCGCGTGAAGTTGTGGTGCTGCAGTCGAAACCCGGCGCTGCGCTGACGCTGCTCGACGTACGCGAACCCTGGGAATATGAACGCGTGCATCTACCCGATTGCCTGCACATCCCCATGGACGATCTGCGCGAACGGCTTACGGAACTGGATCCACAGCATACCTATGTGGTGCTCTGCCATCACGGCAACCGCAGCCAGCAGGTAGCCGCGTTCCTGCAAGCGCGCGGTTTCCGCGCAGTGATAAATCTGGCGGGCGGCATCGAGGCTTGGGCCAGCGAGCTCGCCCCGCAGATGCCGCGCTACTGAGTGGCAGCACCGGCCATTGGCACACGCGGCGCGTGGAAAAATTTTGCAGTGTGGCCGGCGCCCATTGCGCCGCCCAGGGTTTAAGTGTTATATCTAACTAATACACCTACGGGACAGGAGTTCAGGTGAACGCAGTACGCGGTTTATTGGTCATGCTCGCGGCAGCCGGCTTCGCCGCCGCCACCCAGGCGCGCGGCGCGGACCTGTCGGACGTCTATCAGCTCGCACTCAAGAACGATCCGACCTTCCAGCAGGCCGAGGCCAACTACCAGGCCACGCTCGAGAACAAGCCGATCGCGCGCGCCGGCTATCTGCCGAGCCTGAACCTGAACGCCTCGAAGTCCTGGTCCACGTCCTACGGCACCTCGCTCAACCAGACGGGCACCACTCCGACCGGTCAGCCGATCCTCGGCAACGTCTATAACAGCACGCCGGGCCGCGATACCCAGTATGGCCTGCAACTGACCCAGCCGATCTTCAACTGGGCGGCTTGGGAAAACATCAAGCAGGCGGATGCGTCGGTGGCGCAGGCCGAAGCCCAGTACGTAGCCGCGCAACAGGACCTGATCGTGCGCACCGCGACCGCCTACTTCAGCGTGATCACCGCGCGTGACACCCTGTCCGCCGACCATGCCGCCACCGAAGCCAACGGCAAGCAGCTGGAGCAGGCCAAAGCCCAATATAAGGTGGGCACCGTGGCGATCACCAACGTGGAACAGGCCCAGGCCGCCTATGATCAATCGGTGGCGAACGAAATCGGCGCACGTCAGCAGGCTATCAACGCCGAGGAATCGCTGCGCGCCATCACCGGAGAACCGGTCGGCGAACTGCAGGAGCCGGCGCCCGGCATGCCGTTGCACAGTCCAGCCCCCGCCAGCGCGCAGCAGTGGGTGGATACCGCGCTTAAACAGAATCCCAAGCTCATGGCCGCACAGGCCGCAGCCGAAGTGGCCGCGCGCACGGTATCCATCAAGCGCGCCGGCCATTTCCCGACTCTGGGCCTGACCGCAAGTTACGGACGCGACAACGCTACCGGCACTATCTTCAATACCTTCCAAACCAACCAGAAGCAGCTCATGCTGAATTTCAGCATGCCGTTGTTCTCGGGCGGCGGCGTGACCGCGCAGGTGACCCAGGCGCAGCGCCAATACGACGCCGCGCAGGATCAGGCACAACTGGTCACGCGCCAGACGGTGCAGCAGGCACGCACCGCCTACCTGGGCGTGCTCACCGGCATCTCCCAGGTGCAGGCCTTACGCCAATCGGTGAAATCCAACCAGACCTCATTGCAGGCTACCGAGACCGGGTTGCGCGTCGGCACCCAGACCATCGTGAATGTGCTGCTGGCGGTGCAGAATCTGGCCACGGCCCAGACCGGCTTTGCCCAGAGCCGCGACAACTATCTGATCAGCGTGCTGACGCTCAAGCAGGCGGCCGGCATCCTGACGCCCAAGGATCTGCAGCAGCTCAATGCGCTGCTCGTGGTACCCGCGCCCACCCCTGACCTGAACACCATGGACCTGGCTCCCGAGGCGGCAACCGCGGTGCCGCCGCCGGGTGTCGGCGGCTGACCGGCACGCCGGTCCGGCAGGCCTGACACGCTGCGCCCGGTCACGACCGGGCGAGTTGTTCTTCCACCAATTTCATGGTGCGGGCGAGCGTACCGCGGTTGGCAATTACGCTCTGTTGTGCCGCCTGACCGATGTGTTTGCGCGTGACCGGGTTGGCCGCCAGCCACAGGAACGCCTCGCCAAGCGCCGGGGCATCGGGCACGACGGTCAGTCCGCCGGCGGCGCGCAGCAGTTCCGCGATATCCGTCACGTTGTCGAGATGCGGACCGGCCAATACCGGCACGCCCAGGGCCGCCGGCTCCAACAGATTATGGCCGCCCACCGGCACCAGGCTGCCGCCCACATAAGCAATGTCGGCAGCCGCGTAAAAACGCGGCAACTCCCCCAGCGTATCCAGCACCAGCACCTGACCGGCCTTGAGCGGTGCCGCCCCCGCACTGCGCCGGCGCACGATCAAGCCCGCCGCCTTGACCAACTCGGCCACCGCGGCGCCGCGCTCGGGATGGCGCGGCGCCAACACCAGCGTGCAATCCGGTTGTTTGGCAAGCAGCGTTTGATAGGCCTGCAGCACCAGGGTCTCCTCTTGTTCGCGCGTGCTGCCCGCAACAATCAACGTGGCGGCCGGGAACATCCCGGCGCGCAGCGCCTGGCCTTCGCCCATCAGGGTGTCGGGGAATTGCAGATCAAACTTGAGATTGCCACCCACACACAGACGTTCGCGGACTGCGCCGAGCTGGCGAAAACCCTCGGCGTCGCCCTCGGTCTGCGTCGCGATCATCGCCACCTGGAGCGTGGCGCGGCGCATGAGCGGGCGAAAGTGCCGGTAGCGATCCAGCGCCCGTGGCGACAGGCGTGCGCTCACCATGAGCAGCGGCACGCCGCGGCGCGTACAGGCCGCGAACAGATTCGGCCAGATTTCGGTCTCCATGATGATGCCGAGTGTCGGGCGGATGCACTTGAGCCAGCGGTTCACGCAGAACGGCAGGTCATAAGGCAGCAGCGCGATCAGCGCGCGCCCGCCGAACAGCGCCTGCGCCTGGTCGCGGCCGGCGGCGCTGAAACTCGTAATCAGCAGCGCGTGCTGCGGGTAACGCTGGCGCAGGGCTTTCACCAGCGGTGCGGCCGCACGCATCTCGCCCACCGACGCGCCATGCACCCAGATGAGTGGATTGCCGGACAACTGCGGCGAGCTGCCGAGGCGTTCACCGAGCCGATCGGCGTGTCCGGTCTGGCGCAGGCTGCGCCACATGAGCCAGCCCAATGCCAACGGCATGAGCAACAGCAGTGTCAGCGAGTACAGCAGGCGCACGGTTATCGCTTGAGGGATTCGATGATGCGGGAGGTGGAGCGGCCTTCGAGAAACGGGAGCACGCGCACCTCACCGCCGTTTTTGGTGACGCACGCGTAGCCTGCGACCTGTTCCGGCCGGTAATCGCCGCCCTTGACCAGGACATCCGGCAATACCCGGCAGATCAGGCGTTCCGGCGTGTCTTCCGAAAACGGCACCACCCAGTCCACGCAGCCGAGCGCCGACAGCACCCGCATGCGATCGGCGAGCGTGTTCACTGGCCGTTGCGCGCCTTTCAGGTGCTTCACCGAGGCATCGTCGTTCACCGCCACGATCAGCCGGTCGCCGAGTGCACGCGCCTGCTGCAGATAGCTCACGTGTCCGGCGTGCAGAATGTCGAACACCCCGTTGGTCATGACCACGCGCTCTCCGAGGCTGCGCGCGTGACTGACGGCGTCCATGATCGCCGCTTCATCCAGTACCCCGCCGCCGTTGCGCGTGTGGGCCGCGAGCCGCAGTTCCGCCGGCGTGACCGAGGCGGCGCCGAGTTTGGCCACCACCAGGCCGGCGGCGAAGTTGGCGAGTGCCGCCGCGTCCGCAAATCCGAGGCCCGCGCCCAGACCGGCCGCCAGCAGCGCGATCACGGTGTCGCCAGCACCGGTGACGTCGGCGACTTCAAGCGCCTGGGTAGGCAGATGCAGCGGGGCGCGACCGGCTTCGATCAGCGTCATGCCGCGCTCGCCGCGCGTCACCAGCAGCGCCTGCAATTTGAGTTCAGCGCGCAGCTTCTCGCCTTTAGTGTCGACCGCGCTGTCGTCCGGGCATTCGCCCACCACCGCTTCCAGTTCGGCCAGATTCGGCGTGATCGCGCTGGCGCCGGCATACTTGCCGAACTCGCGTCCCTTGGGATCCACCAGCACCGGTTTGCCGGCGGCGCGTGCCGCCGCAATCAGCTCCTGCACGCCGGCGAGGCTGCCCTTGCCGTAATCCGAGAGAATCACGATTCCGGCCTCGGCAAGCGCAGGTTTGAATTCCGGCAACAAGGGCGCGCTCGTAAAGCCGCCGAAGCTCTCTTCGAAATCCAGGCGGATCAATTGTTGATGGCGCGACAGCACGCGTAGCTTGGTGATGGTCGCCGCTTGTCTGAGACGCGTGAACCGGCAGCGCACGCCGCGTTTTTGCATGTTCTCGTTCAGGGCCGCGGCCGCGGCGTCGTCGCCGGTGATGCCGAGCAGCGTGCAGTGCGCGCCCAGGCTCGCCAGGTTCACCGCCACGTTGCCGGCGCCGCCGGGGCGTTCTTCGATGTCGCGCACGTGCACCACCGGCACCGGCGCCTCGGGCGAGATGCGCGCGGTCGCGCCGAACCAATAACGGTCCAGCATCACATCGCCCGCCACCAGCACGCGCACCGTGTCGAATTGCGGGATGCGGATGTTCATGCCTGCCCCAAGCGCCGCGGAAAAACGCGCCGCATCATAGCATGCGGCCGCCGGTGCTCCGGCCCCTGTACCGGGTGCAGCGTGTGCCGCTACACTGCGCGCATTCCGGCTGTACTTGAAGCGCATGCCCGAGCACCGACTGCATCCGCGTTACTGGCCCACCTGGCTGCTGTATGGTCTGCTGCGCGCGGTGGTGTATCTGCCTTACGCCGGTCAGCGCTGGCTGGGTGCCGCGTTGGGCATCATCCTCAGGACCGCGTCGCCGCGGCGCCGGCGCATCGCCCAACTCAACATCGCGCGCTGTCTGCCCGAACTCGATGCGCGCGCCCAACGCAGTCTGGTCAAGAAACATTTCCATGCGCTCGGGCTGTCGTTCCTGGAAACCGCGGATGCATACTGGATGCCGCGCGTCCGACTGCGTGCGCTCGTGCAATACTCCGGCCTGGAAAACCTGGCGGCGGCGCTCGCGCTGCAGCGCGGCCTGTTGCTGCTGACCGCACATTTCACCACGCTCGAGATCGGCGGTGCGTTCATCCATTTCGAAGTGCCGCGTCTGCATGCAGTGTACCGGCCGAACCGCAACGTGCTCCTGGATGCACTCATCAAGGGTGGGCGCGAGCGCGTCGCCGAGCGCGCCATCCCGCGGCACGATGTGCGCGGCATTCTCAAAAGCCTGAAAGACCACATCCCGCTGTGGTACGCGCCCGACCAGGGCTATCGCGGCGCACAGAGCGCCATGATCTCGTTCTTCGGCCATCCGGCGCCGACCACCACCGCGACTTCACGCCTCGCGCGCGCCAGCGGCGCGCCGGTGCTGCCGTTTTTCGCCGAACGTCTGCCCGGCAACCGTGGTTATCGATTATGGATTGAACCGATGCTCGCGGATTTTCCCAGCGACGATCCCGTCGCCGACACCGAACACCTGCACCGCGTATTGGAGCAGCAGATCCGGCGCGCGCCGGAACAGTATCTCTGGAGCCACGACCGCTTCAAAATCGTGCCCCGAGCCTAGCCCTCGCCGTAACCCTCCCGCAGTTTGTCCCAGACGGTGCCTTCAATCACGCTGGACGGCGCCAGCTTGCGCAGTGAACGCCACAGACGGCGCAGGTTGGCCCGCTGCCAGGCGTGCGCCGGCGTGCGGCGCAAGCTCTTGTCGAAATCGATCAGGAAAACGCGCTCGCGGTCATCGAGCAGGATGTTGTGTGCATTCAGGTCAGCGTGCTGCACGCCGGCCGCGTGGAAGCGGCGCAGGCAGATACCGATGGCGCGCCACGGGAGACCCTCGATACCGGAATTTTGCAGGCGGCTGGCCAGCGAACGGCTGTCGGGAATCCGGCGGGTGAGCAGATCGCCGCGATACACGAAACCGTGACGTCGTACCTGGGCCGCCAGCGGCTGGGGCACCGGCAATCCTTCCTTATATAAGGAATACAGCAGCCGCCACTCGCGCCACGGCCGGCTGCGCTCCAGCCCGGTCCACGCGTAGTAATCGGTACTGAGCATCGCCGCCCAGCCGCCACGGCGGTAGTGACGCAGTACCCAGTCGCCATCCGTGCCCGTGACGAACCAGGTATCGCCGCGCCCGCCGCCGGCGCCGCCGCGCAAGCGGCGCTGCCGCGTCCAGTGTTGCGCGGAAAACCACGCTTCGCCCGCGTGGCCCGCGAGCGCGTCCTCGTATAGGATGAATCCCCGTTCCGTAGCCAGCGTGCGTTCACCCATCCCGCATGTCCCTTGACCTGTCTGCGCCCGTTTCGGTTTGCATCCTGCGGCTCTCGGCCGTGGGCGACGTGTGCCACACGCTGCCGGTGATACGCACCCTGCAAAACGCCTGGCCGGACACGCGTTTCACCTGGATCATCGGCAAGCTCGAAGCCACGCTGCTCGGGGACATACCCGACATCGAGTTTATCATCTTCGACAAATCCAGAGGTCTCGACGCTTACCGCGGGCTGCGTCGTAGCCTGCGCGGCAGACAATTCAATTTACTGCTGCACATGCAGATGTCCTTGCGCGCAAGCCTCGCGAGCGCATTTGCGGTACGCGCACCGCTGAAACTGGGCTTCGACAAACAACGCGCCCACGACTGGCAGTGGCTGTTCGCCAACCGGCGAATCCCTTATAAACCACACCAGCATGTGATGGACAGTTTCTTCGGTTTCGCGGAGGCCTGCGGCGTCACGCAACGAGTATTGCATTGGGACATCCCGATTCCGTCAGAGGCTGAGGCATTTGCGCGCGACATCATTCCTGACAATAGCCCGACGCTCATCATCAGTCCTTGCGCCAACGCGCGCTTCCGCAACTTCCGCAACTGGCGCGCGGAACACTACGCGGCGGTGGCGGACTACGCCGCTAATAAACTTGGTTTGCGGGTACTGCTTTCCGGCAGCCCGAGTGCGGTGGAGCAGGAATATGGCAAGCAGATCGAAATCGCCGCCCGCAGCAAACCGCTCAATCTCATTGGCCGTACCAATCTCAAACAATTGCTGGCGTTACTCGCACGCGCCACAGTGCTCATCTCGCCCGACTCGGGCCCGATTCACATGGCCACCGCCGCCGGCACGCCGGTTATTGGCCTGTACGCCAGCACCAATCCGGACCGGGCCGGTCCGTATTTAAGCCAGCGCTGGTGCGTGAATCGCTATCCCCACGCGCTGCGCAAATTCAATCAGCAGGAACCCGACACTGCGCCCTGGGGCACACGGGTACGTGATCCAGGTGCGATGGATATGATCATGGTGGATGACATCACCATCAAGCTGGATGAATTGATGGCGGCGCGACAGCGTAGTGAGAAGCCGCTTTCCATGGAGTAGGAGCGGTCCCTTGATCGCGATTTCCTTTCTCTAATGAAATCGTATCCAAGTCAAAGTGATTGACCACTTTTGGTAAAGCAGGCCGGTTACACAACCGTACGTAACGATGGGAACCAGATTCTTCTCTTTCAAACTCACGAATGACAGCCTTTGGCGAGTAACGGTCGGCCGCCGCCTCTGTTTAGTCGCTCAGTAGCGGTCGTTGAAGGTGTGCGTTAATTTGGGTTGTAGAATGATCGGATGCGAAAACCGCAATATCAATGACTACCGACGATGCAGGGCCGCGATCAACGGACAAGACACGTTGCCGTGCCGCACACGACACTTGCCGACCAGATCGGATAACGCCGTCTTGATCCGCGTGAGGTCGGCAAGCTTGGCGCGCACATCGGCAAGTCGCAGCGTGGCCAATTCAGCCGCTTCGCTGCAATGGGTGCCGTCCTCCAGCTTCAAGAGTTCCCCGATCTCGTCCAGGCTGAACCCCAGCCGCTGTGCGCGCTTGATAAATCCCACCCGCTCCACATCCGCGCTGTCATAGCGACGAATGCCGCGGTAGGGGCGAGCGGGTGTGGGCACTAGCCCCTTGCGCTGGTAGAAGCGGATCGTTTCCACATGCACCTCGGCTCGTTTGGCGAAGGTGCCGATAGTCAGGCGCGCCGGCTCGTCATGCATGGTGCTTGACTCCGTAGTCAACTACGGGCGTAACGTTAGCACGCCCCCCCATCCATAAGATATCGCGGAGGCGTTCCCATGAATCAACTCAGCCGATGGGCTGATAAAACAGGCGTGATCGGAATCATTGTCTCCAGCATGGGCTGCGCCATGTGTTTTCCGGCGATGGCGAGCATTGGTGCGGCCATAGGCATGGGCTTCCTGACCCAGTGGGAGTCGGTGTTCGTGCATTTATTGATACCGTTGTTTGCGCTGCTCGCGCTGCTGGCCAATGCGTTA
The DNA here is from genome assembly GCA_050739175.1 of Gammaproteobacteria bacterium. GTDB lineage: Bacteria > Pseudomonadota > Gammaproteobacteria > Natronospirales > REEB76 > REEB76. The sequence continues at coordinate 5,942 of JBOIAZ010000047.1, read as the reverse complement.
GGCTGGTTCAGCCACCGTCAATGGCACCGCAGCCTGCTGGGAAGCATCGGTCCCATGACTGCCTTGCTTGGCTGGTATGCCTTCATCGGTGGGTTGCTCCCGACAAATGGCGCCCGCGGTGTTTTGTACACCGGACTGGCTATCATGCTGTTGGCAGGGATCTGGGATCTGGTCGCGCCTGCACGCCGCCGCTGCACAGTGGACGGCGTGAGACCGACGCCGGACCGGGGCTGACGCCTTACGATGGTCGAGAGTCCGAAACTTGCCCGCAGACCTTCCACCAGGACGTCAGGCACCTATCCGGCTGCGCGGGTTGAGTTCTCTCTATTTCAACATCAAGATAAAAGACAATGAACACTGACAACTATGACGTGATCGTGATCGGCACCGGCACGGCCGCCGGCGTCACTGCTACAGGTTGCCGCAAAGCAGGTTGGTCGGTGGCAATCATCGATCACCGGCCTTTTGGCGGCACCTGCGCGTTGCGCGGCTGCGATCCGAAGAAGATGCTGATCGCCGCCACCGAAGTAATAGACGGTTTCGCGCGCATGGGCGCCATCGGCACCGTGAAAGGCGATATCCGCATCGACTGGGCCGCGCTGCAGCGGCACAAGCGTTCGTTCACCGACCCGGTACCCGAAAAACGCGAGCAGGCGTATCGCAAACGTGGGATCGACAGCTATCACGGCCGCGCACGATTTACCGGGTGCAATACGGTGGTTGTGAACGAACAGACCTTGAGCGCGAAGCATATCGTCATCGCCGCCGGCGCCGAGCCGGTCGCGCTGCCAATCGAGGGCGCCGCATTGTTGGCCCTGAGCGACGACTTTCTTGAACTAACCGCCCTGCCGCGACGCATCGTACTGGTCGGCGGCGGCTATATCGGCTTCGAATTCGCGCACATGGCGGCCCGTGCCGGCGCAAAAGTCACCATTCTCAACCGTGGTGAGCAGCCGCTGGGCGGTTTCGATTCCGACCTGGTGGGCCTGCTGGTGGAGCGCACCCGCGCTCTGGGCGTGGATGTGCGTCTCGGCCACGAGGTCAAGGCAGTGCGCCGCAGCGGTGCGGGGTTCGCGGTGGACGCGCGGAGTTCCGATGGGTTGGTCACAATCGAAGCCGATCTGGTCATCCACAGCGGTGGGCGCGCCCCGGCGCTGGAAGCGCTCGATCTGGACGCCGCCGGCATCGCGCACGACCGGGGCCGGCTGACTCTGGATGAAACCTTCCATAGCACCTCCAACCCGGCCGTGTACGCGGCCGGCGATGCCGCTGGCGGTCCGCTGCCGCTGACCCCGGTGGCGGCGCTGGAGGCGCACGCCGTGGTCGCCAATCTGCTGCACAACAAGCATGCCACGGTGGATTACACCGGCATCCCCAGCACAGTCTTCACGCTGCCGCCACTGGCGCGGGTCGGCCTGCTGGAGGCCGAAGCACGGGCGCGGGGACTGCATTTTCGCGTCAAACATGAAAGCGTGCCCGGATGGTTCACCGCGCGGCGCGTCAACGAGCCCTGCTACGGCTTCAAGGTGCTGGTCGAAGAAGGCAGCGAACGCATCCTGGGTGCCCATTTGATCGGGCCGGAGGCGAGCGAGGTGATCAACCTGTTCGGCCTCGCCATGCGCAACGGGCTGACCACGGCAGCAATCAAGCACGCCACGTTCGCGTATCCAAGTGCAGCATCGGATATCGAATCCATGCTTCCTTGAGACCCTGTACTTAACCCTGCGTAGGCGGCATAACGCTGGGAAAGATTGCGGGGCGCAGCACTTTTCGCGCGTGCCGGCTGTTTGCTTGGACACGCCGCGCATCGCGAGCCGCGTCAAGGACCTTCGGTGGGTGATGTCACAGATAAGCTGGATGAATTGATGGCGACGCGCAAGCGCGATGAACTACTACTTTAGACTGTGTGATTGTGGGAGCAACGGTCCGTCGCGAGATCGCGGGCGGGCTGCTTCCGGCATCCATGCCTCCCGCAGCACTTGTACTTCCCTGTACATCGTACGGCCGCTCCCATTCGCGCTCCTCACCTCTTCACGCCTCGCCATTCTTCTTGTGCGGTAACGTGAGTACGGCTTCCAATCCGCCTTCCGGATGATTCTGCAGGGTAAGCGTGCCGCCGTGCAGCACCGCGATGTTGCGCGCGATGCCCAGCCCCAGGCCGTTGCCGCCGTGCTCGCGGCTGCGCGAGTCGTCCAGCCGGTAATAGGGCTCGAATACTTTTTCCAGTTGGTCCTCGGGAATCCCCGGCCCCGTGTCGCACACCCGGATGGTGACCGAATTGCCATCGTCCTCGACGCTCACATCGGCGCGCTGGCCGTAGCGCACGGCGTTGCTCACCAGGTTTTCCAGACAGCGCTTGAGCGCCTGCGGCCGGCCGGTGAATGCGCTCCGGACCGTGCCGCTCAGGGTCACGCTCTGGCCCATATCCTCGGTGTCGGACTGCACGCTTTCCAGCAACGCCATGAGATCCATGGGTTGCGGCGTCTCGCTGGCTTCGAGCCCGCGCAGGAAATCCAGTGTGGCGTTGGTCATGTGCTCCATGTCGTGCAGATCATGGATGAATTTGGCTTTGAGTTTTTCGTCTTCCAGGAGTTCGGCGCGCAGGCGCAGGCGCGTGATCGGGGTTTTCAGATCGTGGGAAATCGCGGTCAGCAGGCGCGTGCGGTCCTCGATGTAACGCACGAGTTTCGTCTGCATATCATTGAAAGCGCGGGCGGCGTGGCGCACTTCCGTGGGGCCGGTTTCAGGCAAAGGCGGGCGGCGGATGTCGCGCCCGAGTTCACTGGCCGCGTGCGACAACGACGACAACGGGCGCGTGAGCCAGCGCACCGCAATGAGTGAAAGCAGGATGATCGCGATCAGCAGCACCGCAATGTCCACCAGCAGCGGATAAGGCCAACCTGCAAGCTGCAGCGGCCGCAGGTATTCCATGCGCAGCCAGTTACCGTCCGCAAGCTGCACCAGGGTGATGCTGCGGGTGCGGTAACCCACCTCGAAGGGCGCCGTGCGGCTCGCGCGTGGTACCGGCACGTGCAGCATGTAACCGCGTACGCTGTGTCCGGGCAGTTGCTGGCGGAGTTTTGCCTGAAAGTCGGCGGCGTCGCCGTCCGGCGGCAGCGCGCCCGGCGGATCGTCACCTTGCGGCGTGAGCGTGACCGTGAGCCGCGGGCCGGTGAGTATGCGTACCACCTGATCACGATCGGCGACCGGCAGACTTTCCATCAAGCGCACCGTATCCACGTCGCGCTGCACGAACTGCTGATCGCTGAAGGTCACCAGCGCCTGATCGCGTTCGTGCAGGCTCAGGAAGGTGGCGGCGATTTGCGCCACGATCAGGCCGATGACCAGCACCAGCACCAGCCGACCGAACAGCGAACGCGGCCACAGGCGTTTCATCGCTCGACTTCCACCGGCAGCGCGAACACGTAGCCCTGGCCGCGCACCGCGCGCACGATGCCGGGCTCGTGGCCGTCATCGCGCAAGCGCTGGCGCAGGCGGCTCACCTGCACGTCCAGGCTGCGGTCAAACGGCAAGTTGTTCTCACGCCGGCGCAACAGTTCCGTGAGCCGGTCGCGCGACAGCACCGTGCCGGGATAGCGCAGAAAGATGCTGAGCAACCGGTACTCCGCGCCCGACAGGGGCACTGCGACGCCATCGGCAGTCTGCAACTGGCGTGTGGCGGTGGCCAGTCGCCAGCCGCCGAAGCGGAACACGCGCACGTCCTCGGCGTCGAGATTTTCCGGCAAGCTGCGCGCGCGCCGCAGCACGCTCTTGATGCGCGCCAACAGTTCACGCGGATTGAAGGGTTTGGCGAGATAATCGTCGGCACCGGTTTCCAGACCTGTAATGCGATCGCCCTGTTCACCGCGTGCCGTCAGCATGATCACCGGCAGACCGGAATGCTGGCGCAGCTTGCGGCACAGGCTGATGCCGTCTTCGCCGGGCAGCATCACATCCAGCACCACCAGATCGACATGCCCGTCCTCCATGGCCTGTTCCATGGATGGTCCGTCGGCCACGGCGGTCACGCGGTAACCCTGGCGCGACAGGTACTCTTCCAGCAGCGCGCGGATTTCGCTGTCGTCATCCACCACCAGAATATGGTCAGCCGGGCTCATGGACGCTGCATACGCACAATCTTGTACCGGGATTGTAGCCCGGCAGGGCACGGCGCATTTGTATCAAAGTGTAACAAGCCGGGGGAGCAGCGCCGGCAAATGCGAAAATATCGCGGCACGGTGAACTTATGCGTGCACCGTGCGTCACAGCATCACTGCCCCAGGTCGGCTTTGCGCGCCCCATGGACACCGACACGTCATGTACTGGCTTCGAGTCCTCGGTTACCTGACCGCGATCGCACTGTTGAGCGTGTGCCTTGCGCGCGCGCCGGCGATGGCCGCGCAGGACAGCGGCAACCAGGCAGCCACGCCGGCGCCGCAATTCGCGCAACCCTTCACTCTGGTGGAACTCACCAACATGGCGCTCAGCAACAACCCCCAGACCAAACTTGCCTGGGCCGAGATCCGCGCGAGCCAGGCGGGCGTGGAACTGGCGCGCGCCGGCTACTGGCCGCAGATCAACGCGAGCTACAGCGTGTCGCGCAGCCGCACGGTAAATTTCTCCGGCCAGGCCAACAACGCGCAGACCCGTTACTCGCCGAACATCAGCCTGACCTATCTACTCTGGGACTTCGGCAATCGCTCCGGCACGCTGGATGCCGCCAAGTACGCATTGATGGCCACCGAACTCGGCAACAACCAGACCATGCAGGACGTGATCCTGGCGGTTGAGCAAGGCTACTACCAGGTGCTCGGACTGCAGGCACTGGCACAGGCGGATGAACTGAGCGTGAAGGACGCGGAAACCATCCTGGATGCCGCGCAGCAGAACCAGAAATCCGGCCTGGCGACCGTGGGCGATCTGTATCAGGCCGAGGCCGCATTGGCGGGCGCGCAGCTCACGCTGCAGCAAACCCAGGGGCAGCTCGCGGCCGCGCAGGGCACACTTGCGGTCGCCGTCGGACTGCCGGCAAATACCCACCTGCCGCTCGCACCCTGGAACAAGAATGTGGTGCCGGTGATGCCGGAACAAACGGTGGAGGAACTGCTCGCCCAGGCGCGTCAGGCGCGGCCCGAACTCCTGGCCTCCAAGGCGAGCCAACAGGCCGCGGTCAGCAATCTGGAAGCCACCCGGGCGCGCGGCTGGCCGAGCCTCAGCCTGAGTGCAAGTGCCGGGCAGACGCGCACCGCCGCCGCCGGTTTCAACCAGACCGCCAACAATTACAGCACCGGCCTGACACTCAGCGTTCCCCTGTTCACGGGCTTCGGCGATCAGGCCGCCAACCGCCAGGCGCAAGCCGCGGTGGACATCAGCCAGGCTACGACCGCCCAGTTGCAACAGACGGTAGAACTCGAAGTCTGGCAGGCGTATCAAAACCTGCATACCGCCGCGGTCACGCTCAAGACCAGCGAGGTGCAGTTGAAAAGCGCGCAGCAAGCGGAAGAAGTGGAAACCGCGCGCTATCACATCGGCCTGGATCCCATCCTGAATCTGCTGACCGCGCAGACCACGCTTGCGAATGCGCGCGTGCAGCAAGTGCAGGCGCGCCTCAACTGGTTTACTGCGCTCGCCGCGCTCGGCCACGCGGTGGGTGGGTTGAACGCCCCGAGCACCGGTGACGTATCGGAGACACCGTGAGTAAAAAAGCAAGAATCCTGGCGATCGGCGGGCTGATGGTCGCCATGCTCGTGGTGCTGGTAGCCTGGCGCATCATCAGCAACGCCGGCGCGGGCCGCGACAAAACCGCCGACCGCCCGCTGCCGGTGGATACCGTCATCGTCAGCCGCCGGCCGATGCCGGTGCAATTGCAGGCCGTGGGCCAGGTGCAATCGGAACACACGGTTAACATCCAGCCACAGGTGAGCGGCGTGCTCAAACAGGTG
>JBOIAZ010000046.1:0-4392 GCA_050739175.1 Gammaproteobacteria bacterium | reverse complement strand
GACCATCACCGTGAGCTTGCCTTGCAGTTGCTCTGGCGCATAGGCCGACTTGATGCCGGCAAACACGTTGCGGGTTTCGCCGCCGAGGTCGAGCGTCAGGCGCAGCAGCTTGTCGGCGCCATCCACCTGTTCTGCCCTGACGATGCGTGCGATGCGCAAATCGAGTTTGGCGAAATCGTCGTAAGCGATTTCGTGGAATATCGGTTCCATCTTGGTAGGAACCTTTGCAGAGATTGGGGTCAGACCTTCCTTTGAGGCTTCGATCATAGCTGTTACCTTCGCTGGCTCAATACGTGTCATAAGAGGTTCGTAAACTTTTATAGTGTGCTTATTTGGTAGAGAAGTGCCCACATCTGTCCAGTTCATAGATGCGCTCAAGAAACTCTGTGCAGAACCTGCCAGATTAGGCAGTATCGGTTGCAAATAGATAATTAGCCAACGGAATAAGTTTATCGCCACCGAACAGACAACATGAGCCTCGGCTTTTTTAGCGGTCTTTACGAGCGCCCATGGCTCATATCTATGAATATACTCGTTGATTGAATCTGCATACATCATGATCAGACGAATTACTTTTCCGTATTCGCGTTCTTCGTAATATTGCGCAATAAAATCTCTGTCCTGAATAATGGGCGTACGAATGACTCCAATATCCTGTTGATGAGCGATAGGAAGACCAGCAAATGGCATGTCAATAGTTAGGAGTTCGTTCTTGAAGTGGCCGTTCAATATGCCCGCGCAGCGGCTGGCGATGTTCACCAGCTTGCCCACCAGATCGGCGTTGACCCGCTGGACGAAATCGTCCAGATTGAGGTCAATGTAATCCACACCGGGGCCGAGTTTCGCGGCCAGGTAATAGCGCAGGTATTCCGGGTTGAGATGTTCAAGGTAAGTGCGTGCCTTGATGAAAGTGCCGCGCGACTTGGACATCTTCTGGCCGTTGACGGTCAGAAAGCCGTGTGCAAATACCGCCGTGGGAGTGCGAAAGCCGGCGCCGTGCAGCATTGCCGGCCAGAACAGCGTGTGGAAATAGGTGATGTCCTTGCCGATGAAGTGATACAGCTCGTGCTTGCTGTTCCTGTTCCAATAGGCGTCGAATTTCAGGTTCTTGCGGCGTGCGCACAGGTTCTTGAAACTCGCCATGTAACCGATGGGCGCGTCCAGCCACACGTAAAAATACTTGCCGGGTGCGTCGGGAATCTCGAAGCCGAAATACGGCGCGTCTCGGGAGATGTCCCAGTCCTGCAGGCCGGCCTGGAACCATTCGTCGAGCTTGGCGCGTACCGCCGGATGCAGCTTGCTTTCGGCCATCCAGTCCTTCAGGAAATCACCGAACTTGCCGAGTTTGAAGAAAAAATGCTCGGATTCCTTCTCCACCGGCCGCGTGCCGGAAATCACCGATACCGGATTCTTGAGGTCGGCGGGGGTGTAGGTGGCGCCGCAGTTCTCGCAGGCATCGCCGTACTGGTCGGGCGTGCTGCAGCGCGGACAGGTGCCCTTGATGAAGCGGTCCGGCAGGAACATCTTGGCCTGTTCATCGTAGAACTGGCGGATATTGCGGCGCACAATGTGGCCGCCGGCCTGCAAGCGCTTATATATAAGAGTGGACAGCTCGCGGTTTTCCGGTGAGTGGGTGGTGTAGTAATTGTCCACGCTGATGAAGAAATCCTGGAAATCGCGCCGGTGCTCTTCGCCGACGCCCGCCACCAGTTCTTCGGGCGTGATGCCGAGTTCCCGCGCCTTGAGCATGATGGGCGTGCCGTGGGCGTCGTCGGCGCAGACGTAGATGCAGTCGTGACCGCGCAGCCGCTGGAAACGCACCCAGATGTCGGTCTGGATATATTCCAGCACGTGGCCCAGGTGCAGGGGTCCGTTGGCGTAGGGCAGGGCGCTGGTGACCAGGATGCGGCGTGGGGAAGTGTTCATCGGCTTGCGAGTTCTTTAGAATTATGCGGCAGCGGCGCATTTTGCGAAGCGCAAGTATGCCACAGACACCAAGTCGGCGGCCGCTCGCGCGCCGGCTTGATGCACGTCAATGCTAGAATGCCGCGTTTTTTGCGATGGTGCGAATGTGAGTGACGTTTCCCGCGATCAGATCGAAAGCGCCCTGCGCGGTTGGCGCGAGCCCTGTCTCGGCGCCGACCTCATCAGCGCCAATGCCGTGCGCGACATCCGCGTGCAAAACGGCCACGTGTCGGTGGAAGTCGAACTGGGCTTTCCCTCGGGCGAGTATCCGGCGGAATTGTCTGCTACTTTGCGCGAGCTGCTCGGCAAGCTGCCGGGTGTGCGCGCTGCCGACGTGCAGGTGAGCACGCAGATTCTTTCCCATGCCGTGCAGCACAACCTGAAACCGTTTCCGGGCGTGAAGAACATCATCGCGGTCGCCAGCGGCAAAGGCGGCGTGGGTAAATCCACGGTGGCCGTGAATCTGGCGCTGGCGCTCAAGGCCGAGGGCGCAAACGTGGGCATCCTGGATGCGGATATTTACGGCCCGAGCCAGCCGCGCATGCTGGGTTTGCGCGGCATGCCATCCACCAAGGAAGGCAAACGCATCGTGCCGATGGTGGGCCACGGCATCCAGTGCATGTCGGCGGGCTTCCTGGTGGACGAGGAAACGCCGATGGTGTGGCGCGGCCCGATGGTGACGCAGGCGCTGATGCAGCTCATCGGCAATACCGACTGGCATGATCTGGATTACCTCATCGTGGACATGCCGCCCGGCACCGGTGACATCCAGTTGACTCTTTCGCAGCGCGTGCCGGTATCAGGCGCCGTGATCGTGACCACACCGCAGGAAATCGCGCTGCTCGACGCCCGCAAGGGGCTCAAGATGTTCCAGAAGGTGAATGTCGAAATTCTCGGCATCGTCGAGAACATGGGCACGCATGTGTGCACGCATTGCGGTCACGAGGAAGCCATATTTTCATCCGGCGGAGGTGAACGCATGGCAGCGCAGTACGGCGTGCCGTTTCTCGGGAGCCTGCCGCTCGACATCACGATCCGCGAACAGACCGACAACGGCAATCCGAGTGTGGCCGCCGATCCCAACGGTAAAATTGGCATGCGATACCGTGAAATCGCGCGCCGCACCGCCGCGCGGCTCGCGCTGGCCGGCAAAAATTACGCCGGCGCGTTTCCGAAGATTGTGATAGAAGACTAGCGCCGCAGGCGCCAGCTTATCCTCATCTCCCCTTGAGGGGGCGAAGCGGAATTGCCGAAGCGAAGCGTCGGCCCGCTGAACGGGCGGCCAGGGATGGTCGCCCTGGAGTTCAAGTGGCACGTGACGTGCCACGCAGAACGAGTGGAGTGAGGGGCGAGATGGAATCGCGGCTAGAGCCGCTCCCACAATATACAGGGTGAACTGTGAGCATCAAATCGGACAAATGGATCCGCCGCATGGCGGAAAAGCACAAGATGATCGAACCGTTCGAGCCGGGCCAGGTGCGCAAGAACGGCGGCGGCAGGATCGTGTCGTTCGGCACCTCCAGCTACGGCTACGATGTGCGCTGCGCCGACGAATTCAAGATTTTCACCAACATCAACAGCACCATCGTGGACCCGAAGAAATTCGACGAGCGCAGCTTCGTGGATTTCAAGGGCGAATGCTGCGTGATTCCGCCGAATTCCTTCGCGCTGGCACGCACCGTGGAGTACTTCCGTGTTCCGCGCAACGTGCTCGTCATCTGTCTCGGCAAGTCCACGTACGCGCGCTGCGGCATCATCGTCAACGTCACGCCGCTGGAACCGGAATGGGAAGGCCACGTGACGCTGGAATTTTCTAACACCACGCCGCTGCCGGCGAAAATCTACGCCAACGAAGGCGTGGCACAGATGCTGTTCTTCGAGTCCGACGAAGTCTGCGAAACCAGCTACAAGGATCGTGGCGGAAAGTATCAGGGACAGAAAGGTGTAACGCTGCCTAAAACCTGATATCAACGGGTCAGGGGGGTACAGGTTATCCGTTGACTACATGCTTGAGTGGCCGGACGTCACGGCGGATATTTTTCCAATCAGGTTGCGTTTCCAGGTCGTAACTGGTTTGTAGCCCCAGCCAGAAATCCGCAGACGTGCCGAAAAAGGTGGCGAGTCGTGCCGCAGTATCCGGCGTGATTGGGCGCGACTTGTTCACGATTTCTATAATGCGAGAAGCGGGGACATGCAGATGCAGGGATAGTGCATGAGGTGTCATGTCGAGCGGCTCCAGGAAATCTTCCTTCAAAATTTCGCCCGGGCGAACGGCCGGAAGGCGTTTGCCAGCAGCTATATCGCTGAAATCCGTTTTACCCAAGTCCTTGCGCAGAATAATCATCGTGCACCTCTTAGTGGTAGTCCACCAATTCAACGTCCGTGGCCCGCCCGGCATGCCATGAGAAACATATTCGCCATTGCCGG
>JBOIAZ010000045.1:0-5729 GCA_050739175.1 Gammaproteobacteria bacterium | reverse complement strand
AAGCCGCGGCGGCGCTCGCGCCGCGCATAGCCGCGCACACGCCGCAGGTACTGATGACGCCGGAGGCCAAGAGCATTCCGCTGGCCTACGCCCTGGCGCAGCGGCTGACATTGCCTTACGTGGTGCTGCGCAAGATCTACAAGAGCTACATGGGCGAGGCGCTTTCGGCCACCACCACGTCCATCACCATGGGCCGCGAACAAACGCTGTATCTCGATCAGAAAGACCGTGGCCTGGTCCGCAATGCGCGGGTAGCACTGATTGACGACGTGATAAGTACCGGCTCCACGCTGGTCGCGATGCGCGAGATTGTGACGCGCGCCGCCGGTCAGGCCGTATGCGAGGCGGCCATCTGCACGGAAGGCGAGCGTGAGAGCTGGAAACACGTGATCGCGCTCGCACATCTGCCGTTGTTCAAAGCCGGCGGCGGCGCGATTGATACCTGAAGCATCGCCGGCGCACCGACCGTAACCAGCATGGCAAGCGACATCCAGTTCATCCTTGACTTCGACAGCACGCTCATCCGCGTGGAGATGATGGACGTGATGGCGGAAGTCGCCATCCCCGAGCCCGCGGAACGCGCCGATGTCCGGCAGCGCATTCGGGAGCTGATTGACGCAGCCATGGCCGGCCGCCTGGATTACCGCGAATCGCTGCAGCAACGGCTCGCGCTGCTGCATTTCCCGCGCGCCCGCATCCCGGAGGTGAGCACCCGGCTCCAAACCCTGGTGACACCCTCGTTTCTAAGAAACCGCGCGTTCCTCGCCAAGTACGCCGACCGCATCCACGTCCTCACCGGCGGATTCCGGCAGATGGTGGAACCGGTGATCCGCGACCTCGGCCTGCGCGCCGATCAATTGCATGCCAACACGCTGGGCTTCGACGCGGCGGGCATGAGCGACGGCTGTGACTGGGACAATCCGCTGGCGCGCGAAGGCGGCAAAATCGAAGTGGTGCGGCAGCTCAAACTGGACGGGCGCGTGATCGTCGTGGGTGACGGCTGGAGCGATTACAAAATCCGCGAGGCGGGTGCCGCCGCGCGTTTCTACGCGTTCACCGAAAATATCGCGCGGCCCGAGGTCGCGGCTAAAGCCGACCACGTGGCGCCAAATTTCGACGAAGTGCTTTACGATCTCGGCTTGCGCGCCGCGGTTTCCTATCCCAAGAACCGCCTGCTTGTGCTGCTGCTGGAAAACATCCATGCGGACGCCGCAGCCGCGTTCCGCAAGGAAGGCTACAGCGTGGCCACCGTGGCCGGCAGTCTGGACGAAGCCGCACTCAGCGAACGGCTCGGCGACGTATCCATCCTCGGCATCCGCTCCAAAACACAGTTGACGGAACGCGCCCTCGCCGGTGCCAAACGCCTGCTCGCGATCGGCGCTTTCTGCATCGGCACCAACCAGATGGACCTGCATGCCTGCGAGCGCAAGGGCGTGGTGGCCTTCAACGCGCCCTTCAGCAACACGCGCTCGGTGATGGAACTGGCGCTCGCGGAAATCATCTTCCTGCTGCGCGGCATCCCCGAGAAAATCCGCCTCATGGATCACGGCGTGTGGGACAAATCCGTCAAGGGCGCACACGAGGTGCGCGGCAAGCGCTTGGGGATCATCGGCTATGGCAACATCGGCATGCAGCTCTCGGTGGTGGCTGAATCCCTGGGCATGGACGTGTGTTTCTACGACGTGGCGGAGAAGCTTGCGCTCGGCAACGCCCACAAGTGTGCCTCGCTGGACGAGCTGCTGGAAAGCTCCGATGCCGTGACCATGCACGTGGACGGACGCAAGGAAAACACCCGGCTCATCGGCGTGCGCGAATTCGCGCGCATGAAGCCGGGTGCGGTGTTCCTGAATTTGAGCCGCGGCCACGTGGTGGACCTGGAGGCGCTGCGGGTGCAACTGGAGTCCGGCAGGCTGCGGGGCGCCGCGCTGGATGTGTATCCCGAGGAGCCGCTCGCCAATGGCGAGCGCTTCGAGCATCCGCTGCGCAAATCCGCCACTGCCCTGCTCACGCCGCACATCGGCGGCAGCACGCTCGAAGCCCAGCAGGACATCGGCCGTTACGTCAGCAGCCGCATCATCGGCTACGTGAACACCGGCAACACCGAAGGCAGCGTGAACTTTCCGCCGCTGCGCCTGCCGCCGCAGACCGAGGCCCACCGCTTGATCCACGTGCACGAGAACGTGCCGGGCATCCTCGCACAGATCAATCAGGCACTCGCCGCGCACGGCGCCAACATCCTCGGCCAGTACCTCAAGACCCACGAACGCCTGGGCTACGTCATCACCGACATCAACCGCGATTATTCCGGGACGCTCCTCGATGACATCCGCCGCATTCCCCATACGCTGCGCTTCCGGGTCCTGTATTGACGCCGGAGTACGGCAGGCACGGCCACCGGCCGCGAATGCCAATTGCTGCAGTAACCGGTGCGGCCTGTGGCGCACTGCAGGCGCCCAACGCCGTGGTGTGGTATAGATTGGGCCGGCTGGCGGCGCGGCCAACGCCTTCGGCTGCCGGCTTTCGCATGTCTTGGGGAGATCTCTGCATGAGCACCGGATGGATCATCGTGGCCGCGGTCGTGGCGATCAGCGTCACGTCACTCACGGACTGGTTCTTCGGCGGCGTGTTGTTCCACGAGAAATATAAAACCTACCCCGAAATCTGGCGCAACACCGGCAGCGGCAAAGGCGAGAGCCTGGCGATCACCTGGTCGGTGCTGCTGAGCGTGCTGACTTGCGTGATATTCATCTATCTCGCGGTGCGGCTCGATGCCCTGAGCTGGGGGCACGCACTCGGTCTGGCGTTCGGCGTCTGGCTGCTGGCGCCGCTGCCGCTGCTGATCACCAACGCACTGTTCATCAAAATCCACCCGCTCAATACCTTGTCCAACGTCATCGGTTGGCTTGCCAAGCTGTTGATTTGCGCCATCTCAGCACACTTGTTTTTGGGCTGACCGCGGCGCCGCATCACACAGCAGGGAGACGCTGCATGTCCGAAACTAGCGTACAACATGACACATCCGGCGTGCGTTTTCCGCCGCCCCTCTATTACCTCATCGGGGTGATCGCGGGCTTCGTCATCCAATATTTCTATGCTATCCATCTCGGCAAACCCGGCCATCGGATAATCGAATATGCGCTGGGCGGCATCTGGATTCTCGCCGGGCTGCTGCTCATGGGTTGGGCGCTGTTCACATTCCGCCGCGCCGGTACCAGCCCGATTCCCCACGTGCCCACCGCCGCCCTGGCCGCTGCCGGACCTTATCGCCTGACGCGCAATCCCATGTACCTGGGGATGGCGCTGATCAGCGTGGGCGTGAGCCTCGCCGGCAACGCGCTCTGGCCGCTGCTGTCCGTGCCGGTGGCGCTGGTGCTGATCGACCGGCTGGTAATCCGCAAGGAAGAACGCTATCTGGACGCAAAATTCGGCGATGCGTACCGGCAATATCGCGGCCGCGTGCGCCGCTGGCTGTAAATGGCTTTCCGCATCGAAACCGCGCGGCTGCGGGTCCGCTCCTGGGAGGCGGCGGACCGGCCGGCGTTCGAGCGTTTCGCCGCCGACGCCGAGATGATGCGCTACATCAACGGCGGCCGCGGTTGGGACACCACACGCATTGACGGCTGGCTCGCACGCCAGGCGCAAAATCTTGCCCGGCACGGCTGCTGCATGGGCGCGGTGGTGCTGAAGCAGACCGGCGAGGTCATCGGCGTGGGCGGCATCCAGCCGCTGGAACAGGCCGGCATATTCGAGATCGGCTGGTGGATCTGGAAGGACTACTGGAACCGGGGACTTGCGACGGAAATGGCGCGCGGATTCGTCGCATACGCTTTCAACATCATGCAGCTGCCGCAGGTCGTCGCCCTCGTGGACCCGCCGAATCTTGCGTCCATCCGCGTGGCAGAAAAGCTTGGCATGGCTTACCGCGGCATTCGTAACGCCCATGAACTCGCGGAGCGTTACCCTGACATAGAGGTTGCCGGTTACGTGCTGGAGCGGTCTGGGAAAACCGGGGATGCCGGACGTTGAAAGATAAAATCCCGCTGATCGCCAAATTAACGCTATCCTGGCGCTGGCAGTGCTGGTGATTCGCTTCGGCCACATGAAATCTCCGAACCAGAAACTGGACCGATCGTCCGATTATTGTATCGACCTGTCGCACCTTGGACGAAGAAGATGGCCCAGGAGTGCGCCAATCACTGGGCGTGCGTCAGGCATAACGTCTGCACGACAAGCATTAACATGACGCCGGGCGTTTCCGGGACAATTTGTAGCCGCAGAGGCATGGCAGGGTATTTTCTGCGGCTGGGGCTCACCGGCTTCGGCGGCCCGTTGGGGCTTGCGAACCACATACGCCATGATCTGGTTGACCAACGCGGCTGGCTCAAGGAATCGGAATATGAGGACGGACTCGCCCTAGCCACGGCGTGTCCCGGCCCGCTCGCTTACCAGCTCGGCGTGTACTGCGGCTACGTGCGCTTCGGCATCCCCGGGGCGCTGCTTGTCGCCATCACCTTCGCCTTGGCCCCATTTCTCATCGTCAGTCTGCTTGCGGCTCTCTATCTGCGGTTCGCTGGCGCATGGGAGATACGGGCAATTTTCTATGGGGTAGCGCCGGTGATCGTGGCGTTGATCCTTAAAGCTTCTTGGCAGCTGGGCCGCAAAACGCTCAAGGGCAACGTCGTCGCCTGGCTCATCGCCATCACTGCTGCGGCCGTCACCGTCATCCTGGAACGGGAACTCGTCAGCCTCTTCATCGCCGCAGGCCTGCTCGGAAGCCTGTGGTTCTCCCGCGGCACAGCCTCTCCGCCACCGGTAAAACCAGCGGCGGGTGCCTTACTGGCTTTCGGCATCGGCAGCGCCGGCGTGCAGGCACCGGCGGTGAACCTGTTCCTGTTCTTCTTCAAGACGGGGTTTCTGGTGTTCGGTAGCGGCTTAGTGATCGCGCCGTTCCTCAAGGCCTACGTGGTGGATCAGTATCACTGGCTGACGGACCGTCAGTTCATAGACGCCGTGGCGATCGGCATGGTCACCCCAGGACCCGTGGTGATTACCGCCACCTTCGTCGGTTACCTGGTGGACGGTTTCGTCGGCGGCACGGTCGCCACCATTGGCATCTTCTTGCCGGCAGTAATCTTCACGATTGTCGCCGCACCTGTACTGCGCCGCTACCGCAATAATCCGTACGTCCAGGGCTTTGTGCGGGGCATCGTCGCGGCGGTGGTGGGCGCGCTGCTCGGAACCACGGTCCTGGTCGCACGCGCCTCCATCGGCGACGTGTTCACCGCCATAGTGGCTCTCGCTGGCCTGGCGATTGTCTTGAGATGGGCCAGGCTTCCGGAACCGCTCATCGTCCTGGGCGGTGCAGGTACCGGGCTCGCTCTCTATCCTTGGTTGCAGCCAGCTTGGCTGTAGGTTCAGAGCGGCTTAACTATAGATCCACTCCCAAGCTCGCGTGGCGCAATCCCTGGCTGTGGCGGCATTCACTTTGGCGCCTGCGTTGCAGTAAATGTAGATTGGGCTGAACACAGCAAAGCCCACCATGGCAGGTTGGGGTTCGTAAGACTCACCCCGACTGACACGGGAAACGGGTTTCAGGAGAAAGAGCTGGCGGCAGCGAAGATTTCTGCCTCGCTCACCAGCACCAGATTGGCGGCGGCGGCCAACGGGATGTAGGAGTCCTTGCCGGTCACGCGCTTCTTTATAATGCCGCGGCCGGCGTGTTCCTCAAT
>JBOIAZ010000044.1:0-7615 GCA_050739175.1 Gammaproteobacteria bacterium | reverse complement strand
CGGGAAGCCTGTGGTTACCGCGAGCTGCAACCGCAACTCGAACACCGCGGTGTCGCCATCATCGGCATCAGCCCGCAGGACAGCGCCAGCCATGCACGTTTCCGGCTGCACCACGGACTGCCCTTCCCACTGCTGTCCGACCCGGACAAACGCGTGATACGCGCATACGGTTGCGACGGGCCGCTGGGTATCGGGGTCAGACGCGTGAGTTACCTCATTGGCACCAACGGGCGTGTTCAGGCACGCGTACATGCGGCATTTCGGGTCAGCCGTCACCTTGAATTGGCCAGGGAACTGCTGGAAAAGCGTTAAATAACCCGCAAGTCCCGCGGCACCAGAATCAGCGTGCCGCGATGTCGATACCACCGGCTCCTTGCAGGAACCGTGACCCGCAGAAACACGACCAATGTCACTTGCACCGTATCTCGAATCGATATAGCATCCCCGACCCTTTTTGGCCCTGCGCCGGGATGCCCCGCAGTGAACATCATGGACCGGTGTCCGCGAGCAGTCCCCTTCGGCGGTACGAGCAGTCACTGTCCCCAAGTGTGGGTTGCGCTTTTCAGCCACCGGCGCGCGACCGCGTGCGGCGCATTGCATGCGGCGCTTGCGCAGTTGAATGCCGCGGGGGCGGGGTGCGGCCAGCCGCTGGGAGCATACGGCAGGCGCAGCAGGATCCCCGGCTCCCGTAATGTGTCAAACCGAGCCGATATCCAGATGCTGTGCATTACCCAGAACCGGGAACCCCCGGGGAGTCCCCGCGTCAAACCGGACTATGGCTTGTTTACGGCGGCGGACGCACGCTCATGACCACGACGCCGGCGGTACCGACCTTCGATATATCTGAGACGAGGACAGCTTAATGACCAAGCGCATCATCATCAGCATCGTCATCATACTCGGCGTCATGGTCGTCATCTACGGCATCTGGGGCGTAAAACTGTACGCGGCCATCAAGCAATTCAAAAACGTGAAGCAGGAAGTGGTGGTGTCCGATGCGCCCGCGCAGCAGGAAACCTGGAAGCCCTACTTCACATCGGTCGGGAATCTCACGCCGGTACAGGGCGTGGAAGTCAGCAACCAGCTGGCCGGGAATGTCACCGGTATTTATTTCCAGTCCGGCACGGAGGTCAAGAAGGGCCAGCTGTTGGTGCAGCTGGATGACAGCAGCCAGCGCGCGCAGCTTGTGGGTCTACAGGCCCAAGTGCAGCTCGCGCAATTGAACTACGCGCGCGCCCAGGAGCTCATCAAACAGCACCTGATCTCCACATCGGATCTGGACACCGCCGAGAACAACCTCAAGCAGGCCCAATCCAATCTGCAAAATGACTTGAGCGCGATTGACAAGCTTGCGATCCGCGCACCGTTTTCGGGCCAGATCGGCATCCGCAACGTCAACCTCGGTCAATACCTGGCGGTCGGCACCGGCATTGCCGGCCTGCAGTCACTGGACAAACTGTACGCGCAGTTCGGTCTGCCGGAACAGGACCTGGCGCCACTCGCGCGCGGCCAAACCGTGGAAGTCACGGTGGATGCCTATCCCGGCAAGGTGTTCAACGGCGAACTCAACGCCATCAATTCCGCGGTGGACCCCGACACCCACAATATCAACGTGCAGGCCATCATCCACAATCCCGGGCATCTGTTGCGCGCCGGCATGTTCGCCAATGTGCGAGTGTACGCGGGCGCAGCACAAACCGTGGTGACGGTGCCGACCAGCGCCGTGGATTATTCGCTCTACGGCTCTTCGCTATTCATCGTGACGCAGGAAGGCAAGTCCGGCGACGGCAAGCCGACCCTGAAGGTCACCCAGCAGTTCGTGACTACCGGCCAGGAGCGTGACGGGCGCGTAGCCATCACCAAGGGCTTGAAGGCCGGAGACCTGATCGTCACCGCCGGCCAGCAGAAACTGCAGAACGGCATGCAGGTGGAAATCAGCAACAGCGTGAAGCTGGACTGAACCGCCGGAGCCGCCGCCCATGAAATTCACCGATATCTTCATCCGTCGCCCGGTGATGGCGACGGTCATCAGCCTCGTGATCCTGCTGCTGGGACTGAATTCCATCAACAAGATGGAGCTGCGCCAGTACCCGCAGATCGCAACCGGCCAGATCACCATCAGCACGGCCTATCCGGGTGCCAGCGCCGACGTCATTCAGGGTTTCATCACCCAGCCTATCCAGCAATCGGTAGCCGGCGCCGAAGGCATTGATTACATCACCTCCTCCAGCTCCCAGGGCCTGAGCACTATCACGGTGTATCTCAAGCTCAACTACGACATCCACAAGGCACTCACCGACATCATGTCGAAGGTGGATCAGGTCAAGAACGTGCTGCCGCCCCAATCCCAGGCGCCCGTGATCCAGTCCTCGGATGTGCGCAACACCGCCATCATGTTCATCAGCTTCTATTCCGACCAGATGTCGCTGGGGCAGATCACCGATTACGTCACGCGCGTGGTGGTGCCCAAGGTGCAGACCCTGGACGGTGTCGCTCAGGCGCAGGTGTTCGGTTTCCCGTATGCGATGCGCATCTGGCTGGACCCGAAGAAAATGGCCGCCTACGGTGTCACCGCGAGCGACGTGGCCAACGCCTTATTGCAGAACAATTACCTCTCGGCTCCGGGCGCCACTCGCGGCAGCCTGGTGTCCATGAGCATCGCCACCACCACCGACCTGCAGGATCCGCAGGGCTTCGCCAACATCGTGCTGCGCAGCCAGAACGGCAATCTGGTGCGCATCAAGGATGTGGCCCAGGTGGAACTCGGCTCGCAGGTACGCGACCTGGCGGTGAATTTCAGCGGCATTCCCTCGGTGTTCATGGCCATCAACCCGACGCCCGACGCCAACCCGCTGAGCATAGTGAAACTGGTACGCCAGCAGATCGCCGACATCGAACCCCAGCTACCGCCCTCGATGCACGTGAAGGTGGCCTACGACGCCACCAAGTTCATCAGCGCGTCCATCTACGAGGTCATCAAGACCATCGTGGAAGCCGCGCTCATCGTCATCGTGGTGATTTTCCTGTTCCTGGGCGCGGTACGGCCGGTGATCATCCCGGTGATCACCATCCCCCTGTCGCTGATCGGCGTGACCTTTTTCATGCTGATCCTGGGCTATTCGCTCAATCTGTTGACCCTGCTGGCCATGGTGCTGGCCATCGGTCTGGTAGTGGACGATGCCATCGTGGTGGTGGAAAACACCCACCGCCACATCGAAGCCGGCAAGACGCCCTTCCAGGCGGCGCTGCTGGGCGCACGCGAGATTGCCACGCCCGTGATCGCCATGACCATCACGCTGGCCGCGGTATTCACGCCCATCGGTTTCATCGGCGGACTCACCGGCGCGCTCTTCCAGGAATTCGCCTTCACCCTGGCGGCCGCGGTGATCCTTTCCGGCATCATCGCGCTCACGCTGTCACCCATGATGTGCTCCAAGTTCCTCGGTACCACGGAACACGAGACCCGGCTGGAACGCTGGCTGAATGAAAAATTCCACCAGATCAAGACCGGCTATCAGGGCTGGCTGCACAACGCCCTCAATTGGCGGCCGGTAACCGTGGTCATCGCCGCGATGGTGATTATCAACGTGGTGGCGTTCTATGTGATGTCTCCCAAGGAACTCGCCCCCACCGAGGACCAGGGATTCGTGTTCGTGCAAACCACCGGGCCGCTGGATGCCACGCACGCCTACATGACGAAATACGGCCAGCAGGTGGAAGATATTTTCAAGGGTGTGCGTGCCAAAGACGCTTATGCGCTCATCAACGGCGGCGGTTTCGGTGGCGGCACCAACAGTCTCATCGCTTTTCTGATCCTCAAACCCTGGAATGAACGTTCGGTCAGCCAGTTCGCCGTTGCCAATGAGGTACAGCAGAAATTGAACCAGATCGCGGGCCTGCGCGGATTTGCATTCAATTTCCCCTCGCTGCCCGGCGCCAGTGGCACGCCGGTGGAGTTCGTGGTGAGTTCCACCTCGTCCTACGCAGACCTCTACGCCGCACAGGAGAAGCTCATGGATGCCGCGCGCAAGAGCGGCATGTTCTATTACGTGGACAGCGACCTGAAATTCGACAACCCGCAGCTCAGCATCGACATCGACCGCAACAAGGCGCAGCAGCTCGGCATCAACATGCAGGACCTTGGCGCATCGCTCAGCACCTTCCTGGGCGGCGGCTACTTGAACTTCTTCAATCTGCAGGGCTACAGCTACCAGGTAATCCCGCAGGTCGCCGACCAGTTCCGACTGAACGGCGCCGACCTCATGAACTATTACGTGCGTACCGGCAACGGCGCCATGATTCCGCTGTCCACGGTGGCGCACCTCACACACAGCGTGCAGCCGGATCAATTGAATCAGTTCCAGCAGTTGAATTCGGCCACGATCTCGGCGGTTCCGGGCGTGCCGTTGGGCAAGGCGCTGGATTTTCTAAGGAACGAGGCCCAGCAGATTTTCCCCAAGGGCTATTTCGTCAACTACGCGGGCGAATCGCGGCAATTCGTGGAATCGGGCAATGCCTTGCTGCTGGCGATCCTGCTCGCCCTCATTGTGATCTTCCTGGTGCTCGCGGCGCAGTTCGAGAGCTGGCGCGACCCGCTGGTGATCCTGTGCAGCGTGCCTCTGGCCTTCTGCGGCGCACTCCTGCCGATTTTCCTGGGCCTGGCCACCGTCAACATCTATACCCAGGTCGGCCTGCTGACGCTCATCGGCCTGATCACCAAGCACGGCATCCTGATGGTGGATTTCGCCAACAAATGGCAGCGCGAAACCGGCTGCGGCAAACGCGAAGCCATCGAACACGCGGCCGCGGTGCGACTCCGGCCGATTCTCATGACCACCGCGGCCATGGTGCTGGGCGTGGTACCGCTGCTCGTCGCCACCGGTGCGGGCGCCGTCAGCCGCTTTGACATCGGTCTGGTGATCGCCTGCGGCATGACGCTTGGCACCTGTTTCACGCTGTTCGTGGTGCCCACCATGTACACCTTCTTCGCCCGCGAGCACCACCCGGACGCGGAACACGCCGCGTAAGCGGTGGGGCCCGCGAGCGGCGGGGCTGGGCGGCGGCGGATTTACAAACCTGCCGCGCGCGTGTATAAAGCGCGGCCGATTTGCCCTACCTTGACCGAGAGCACGGAACATGGTCAAAGCCACTGCCCTTGAAGACCTGATCCGCAACAGCGATGACACCGGCGCGGACACCTACGAACCGGGCGCGGCCGGCCGCAAGCGCGGTGCGGTGGTCAAACTGCCCAAACCGCAGCACTCCTCGCAGGCATGGCGCAGGCTCGAAGACCGGCTGAATGACCGCCGGCTGCGCCACAAGCTCAAGGAAGTGTACGAGGACGACTGAGCCGAGGTTTCCGTTATCGGGCGCGCGGCAGACACGCCGCCCGCCTCCGGGTTCATCGCCGGCCTGCAGATCACGCCTGCACCAGACCTGCGCGTTTTCCTCTTCAGTGTCTGCGACTCGGCCGCTTGGTGGCGCGTCGCGTCGGTTCGGCGTGCAGCGGATCGTCCGGCCACGGGTGCTTCGGGTACCGTCCCTGCATGTCCTTCTTCACGTCCTGATAGCTGGATTTCCAGAATCCCGCCAGATCGCGCGTGACCTGCATCGGCCGCCCGGCCGGCGACAAGAGGTGCAACACCAGTGGCATGCGGCCGCCGGCAATCGCCGGCGTTTGCGCCAGACCGAACATTTCCTGCACGCGCACCGCCAGCACCGGCGTGTCGCCCGCCGTGTAATCCAGCGGCACGCGCCTGCCCGTCGGCACCGTCACCTGCGCCGGCGCGAGGTCATCGAGTGCGCGGCGCTGCGCACGATCCAGCAACGCTTCGAGCGCCTGCCTGAGCGCTGCGCCGGCGAGATGCGTGAGGCGCGTCCGCCCGGCAACGTACGGCTCCAGCCATTGCTCCAGCGACCCCTGCAATGCCGGGTCCGAAACATCGGGCCACGAGTCCCCTAGCACGCGCCGCAACAACAACACGCGCGCCTGCCAATTGCGAAGTTCCGCGCTCCACGGCAGACAATCCAGGCCTGCGCGGCGGATGGCACCGAGCATGAGCGCCGCGACTTGCTGCGCATCAGGTTCCACCAGTGGATGCTGCTCCAGAATGATGGCACCGAGACACAGTTCACGTACCGCGCGCACGGCACCCTGTTCCCCGTCCCAGTCAATCCGGTCGCGCGCCACAATCCGCGCCGCGAACAACGTGCGCACTTCACGCTCATCGGTGCGCGCCGCCAGGAAAATCCGCGCTTCGCGCGGATTGCCATCCAGTGCAGCCACCGCCAGCCATTCGGCGCGGCCCAGGGGATCGTCGTCGGAGAGATACGCACCACGTCCATTGGCGAGCAGATAACGCGGCTGGGTGCCCGCGCGCCGCCTCGCGACGCGGTCGGGATAGGCGAGCGCCAGCAGCGCTCCCGCTTGTTCCGCCGAAATTTTTGCCTGCGGCGCAATACCCGTCTGACGGGCGATATCGCGTGCGACGGCCTGCACGCGTTTCAGGTTTCGCCTGTCCACTCCCGCATCTCCTGCGGGCTGTGCGTTCAGCAGTCGCACACGCCCAGCAACGCCTGCATGTTTGGCGCCGCCTGCGACAATATCGCGTTCGCTCAGCACGGCGGCCAGCAGACAGGCCAGCCAGCCGGAACCGCCTCGCACACTGCCGGCCACCATGTGTGCCAGGCGCGGATGCAATGGCAGCTCCAGAAGACTGCGGCCGTGTGCGGTTATCCGGCCATTCGCATCCAGCGCCTGGAGCTCCCGCAGCAGCGCGCGCGCTTGCGCGAGTGCTGCGCACGGAGGCGGATCGAGCCAGGCCAGCCGGGCCGCATCCGCCACGCCCCAGTGCGCCAACTCCAGCGCCAGCGGCGCCAGGTCCGCCTGCAGAATCTCGGGTACGGTCTGCGCTTCCAGCCGCTCGCCCTCGCTCCACAAGCGGAAACACACTCCCGGTTCCAGCCGGCCTGCACGCCCGCGCCGCTGGTCGGCGGAGGCACGCGACACGCGCACGGTGGCGAGGCGCGTAAGGCCGCTTACCGGATCGAAGCGCGGCACACGCGCGTATCCCGCGTCCACCACCACGCGCACACCCTCGATAGTGAGGCTGGTTTCGGCAATCGACGTTGCCAGCACCAGCTTGCGGCGACCGCGGGCAGCCGGAAGAATCGCGGCGTCTTGTTGTTCCTGCGACAAATCGCCGTACAGCGACACCACATCAGTGCCAGGCGACGGATCTGCATTCAGCATGCTGGCGACGCGGCGGATTTCCCCGCCTCCCGGCAGGAACACCAGCAGGCTGCCGGTTTCCTCCGCCAGCACGCGCCGAATCACCCCAGCCACCTGCGGCTCGATACGCTCGCGCACGGCCAGTGGCCGATAGCGCGTATCCACCGGAAAACTCCGGCCTTCCGAGACCAGCCGTGGCGCACCGCCGAGCAGCTCAGCCACCGGAGCCGCGTCCAGGGTCGCGGACATCGCCACAATCCGCAGGTCCGGCCGCAGCACCTGCCTGGTTTCCAAAATCAACGCCAGCGCCAGATCGGCGTGCAGGCTGCGTTCGTGGAATTCGTCGAAAATTACCGCGCCGTAGTCGCTGAGCGCCGGGTCCGA